>CALWNE010000010.1 GCA_944382705.1 uncultured Allofournierella sp. | reverse complement strand
TCTCGGGGTGCACCTCGGGTTCCTTTTCGTCCTCGGCGTTCCACAGGCGCACGGTGCCCACGTCCCGCCGGAAGGAGGGGAAGGACCCCCAGTCGAGGCCCGAGGCGGCGAAGAAGGCCGCCGCCGCGTCCAGCACAGCGGGCAGGTCCCAGGCGATGAGGTCCAGATAGCCGCAGAAAAGGCCCATGGCGCCGCCCAGCAGGGTCACCTTGTCCGGGCCCGCGGCGGCGGCAAGCGCCTCTTCCAGCTGACCGCGCAGGGCAAAGGCCTGCGCGCCCCGCTCCTCGGGGGCAGACCCGTCCAGCGGCCAGCAGATAAAGCCTGCCGCCGCGCCGTCGTCGTGGAGCAGGTCCACCGCGCCGCTCTCCCCCGCCAGGTACTGGCGCACCAGCGCCGGGCAGCGGGTGGAGCCGGCGATGGTGTCCAGCCGCCAGTCGGCGTCCGGGTCCTCGTTGGGTTCCAGATGGTAGGTGACGTAGCAGTTTTCCAGGCTGGCCGCCGGGTCGTCCGTTTCGCCCTGTTCCGGCGCGCCGGGCACATCCTCCATGGAGGCAAGGTCCACACTCACCTTCCAGTGCTGTGCCAGCGGGGCGGGCGCCTGGCGGACGAACTGCGCCAGCTGGAGCAGGCGCGCCCGGTCGCCGCCGGGGAAAAAGACCAGTTCATATCCTTCGCCCCGGCGCAGGGCAAACTCCGGCCGGGCAAAAGCGAGGTTCAGCGCGCCCTCCGCCAGTTTCTCCGCTTTGCTTTGCTCTCCCTCGTCCAGCAGGCTGCGCACCTGCGCTTCCCGCCGGCCAAACTCCGCCCACGCCTCAACGGCACGGCGGCGGAAGGGCCGCTGGAACCGGGGCAGGGTGAGCCGGCGGCGGCAGTCGTCGATGAGCTGGCGGATCTCTTCCCGGCTGTTGCGCTGGGGCGAATCTCCGGGGTGCAGCTCCAGCGCCCGCTCCAGATACGAAAGGGCCGCGGCCTCCCGGTCCAAGTAATAGCAGGCGTAGCCCATGCGGAAGTTCCAGCTGTAGGGGTCGGGGCAGTCGGACTCGTGGCGGGCCATCAGCTCCAGCGCCCGCAGCAACATCTCCCGGCCTTCCGGTTCGTCGAGCTGGGCCAGGTTGTTGTAGGCCCGGGCCAGTTCCATATCGGTGGCGGCGGTGCGCTGCTCTTCGGGCAGCGCTTCCAGCGCCTGAACGATCTTTTCGTGTTCCTCCGCCTCATGCCACAGGCGGCACTGTTCCAAAAGGTCCATGGGGTGCGGTCCTCCTTTTGCCCCCGGGGGGCGTGTATTCTACTCCGATTATACCGAAAGCGGCAGCGAAACACAATGCCACAAAAAGACAAAAACTCGCGATTGTCTTTATTTATCGTTCGCAACACCGCCCGTGCGTCTTTTCCCGGTCTTGCAGCAAAAAAAGCCCCGGAACCAAACGGTTCCGGGGCTTTTGAAGCAAAGGGTACTGAAATCAGCGCTTGCTGAACTGGGGAGCCCGACGGGCAGCCTTCAGACCGTACTTCTTGCGCTCCTTCATACGAGGATCGCGGGTCAGGAAGCCAGCCTTCTTCAGAGCAGGACGCAGGTTCTCGTCGTACTGCAGCAGAGCGCGAGCCAGGCCGTGGCGGATAGCGCCAGCCTGACCAGAAACACCGCCGCCGCCTACGCGAACAACCAGGTCAAACTTGCCCTCAACCTCGGCAACTGCCATGGGCTGACGAACGATCAGCTTCAGGGTCTCCAGGCCAAAGTACTCTTCGATGTCACGGCCATTGATGGTGATCTTACCGGTGCCGTTGTATACACGAACACGGGCAACGGAATTCTTACGACGACCGGTGCCGTAGAAGTAAGGTTTAGTCTCGTACATACTCTATTGCCTCCTATTAAAATTCGTAAGCTTCGGGCTTCTGTGCAGCATGCTCATGCTGAGCGCCCTTGTAGCAACGCAGACGGGTCATAGCCTTAGCACCCAGGGTGTTGGAAGGAACCATGCCCTTGATGGCTACATACATAGCCTTATCGGAGTTTTCAGCCATCAGAGTCTTGTACTGAATCTCCTTCAGGCCGCCGATCCAGCCAGAGTGGGTGCGGTAGTACTTCTTCTCCAGCTTCTTGCCGGTCAGTACAGCCTGATCGCAGTTGATTACGATAACATGGTCGCCGCAATCAACATTGGGGGTAAAGGTAACCTTGTTCTTGCCACGCAGCAGAACGGCAGCCTGGGCAGCAACACGGCCCAGGGGCTTGCCTGCGGCGTCGATTACATACCACTTGCGCTCGATCTGGGCGGGTTTTGCGAGAGTAGTGCTCATATCGATTTCCTCCTGAATTCATTTTACATTGCAGCGCCGGTGGGCGCGGGAATTATGTTCCATTAAAGCGCACTTTGACGCAAGACAGATTATATCTCACTTTACGGAATGCGTCAAGCACTTTTTTCGATTATTTTTATTGGCTCTGTTCAAACTCTTGTTTTCTCTCTCATACTCTCATTTTCTCTCGTTTTCTAAAACTCTATTTGTGTATAAAATTTTTTCGTAAAAAGTTTGTGCAACTTGTTGGCTCCTATGGTATAATAGCCGCAGTATAATTTCTTGCCCAGTCTGGCTAATTTGGGCCGGCTGCGCAAGAAATTGCTCCTAATTTTTAGGAATATATAAATTTTATATTACATTATATAGTGGCAAGCGGTGGCGATTGTATTGTACCGTTTGCTGCCTATACCCCGCTGCTGCTTGCAGCAGTTTCTTATTTTTTTATCAATCTCAAAGGCGGTGGAGTGCAATGCAGCGGTTGGAAGGCCTGATGCGCAAAGCAATTCAAGATTATGGAATGATTCAACCTGGCGATAAAGTTTGCGTAGGTGTATCCGGCGGCAAGGACAGTGTGGCCCTTACGGTGGGCCTGGCCCATCTGCGCCGGTACCTGGGCATTCCCTTTGAGCTGGTGGCAGTAAGCCTGGACCCTCAATTTGAGGGCAAAACCACCAATTACGAACCCCTACGACAGCTGTTTGCCCAGTTGGATGTTCCCTATGAAATCCGACTGAGCCAGATTGGCGAAATCGTGTTCAACATTCGGCAGGAACCAAACCCCTGTGCTCTCTGTGCCAAAATGCGCCGGGGCCTTTTGCACAACACTGCAAAGGAACTGGGCTGCAATAAAATTGCTTTGGGGCACCATCTGGACGATGCCATCGAAACCTTTTACATGAATCTGTGGGGCGAGGGCCGTCTGGGCTGCTTTTCCCCTGTTACCTACCTGTCCCGCAAGGACCTTACTATGATTCGGCCCATGATTCTGGCCACCGAAAGCCAGGTGCGCAAGGCGGTAAGCAGCAGCAACCTGCCCATTGTAAAAAGCACCTGTCCTGCGGATGGAGCCACCCGCCGCCAGGAAATGAAGCAGTATGTGGCGGAAATGAGCCGTAAAGACAAGGCATTCCGGCAAAAGATGCTGGGTGCCATGCAAACTGCCGACCTGGACGGCTGGATGCCCCAGACCATGAAGGGCTGATGTTCAGGCAAAAGAAACCCACAAAGAGGTGTTTTGGTTGGATTTTGAAAAACATTGCTGGGCTGAGGTCAACCTGGATGCACTCACCCACAATTTCCACCGGCTGTGCCAACACGCAGGCACAGCAAAAGTGTGTGCAGTGGTCAAGGCGGGCGCCTATGGCCATGGTGATTTGCGGGTGTGCCGAGCACTGGAACAGGCCGGTGCCCAGTGGTTTGCGGTAAGCTGCCTGGCCGAGGCTTTGCATCTGCGGGCCAACGGCATTGCAGGCAATATCCTAATTTTGGGCCATACCGACCCGGCATTTGCTGCTCAGCTTGCGGCAAACAACCTGACCCAAACAGTATTCAGTCCGGAATATGCCCAGCAGCTCTCTAAGCAGGCTCAAGCCGCCGGGCAGGTAGTTTTCTGCCACCTGAAGGTAGACACCGGCATGGGGCGTTTGGGCTTTTTAGCCCGTGAAATGGGCCAGGTAAACAGCTGCGTACAGGCACTTTCCCAGTGCTGGCAGCTGCCCGGCCTTTCCATCCAGGGGCTATTCCAGCATTTTGCCGTGGCCGACAGCCACACCCCCCAGGATGTGGCCTACACCCAAGCCCAGCATGATTTATTTGTTGCAGTGGTTCAGGAGCTGAACCGCCAGGGCCTGCGCCCGGCATTGCTGCACTGCTGCAACACAGCCGCCTTTATTGAGCATCCGGAATGGGCCATGGACTTGGTGCGCCCCGGTATTGCTCTTTACGGCTGCGACCCCAGTGACCAGGTGCATCTGGACGGCTTGCGTCCGGTGCTTACCGTTAAAACAGTCATCAGCCAGGTAAAGGAGCTGGAGCCCGGCCAGGCTTTGAGCTATGGGCTGCACTTTACCGCCCAGCAGCCCCTGCGAGTGGCTACCCTCTGCGTAGGCTATGCAGACGGCTACCCCCGGATGCTTTCCAATCAGGGGGTTTGCTCGGTTCACGGCCAGAGTGCCCCTGTGCTGGGGCGGGTGTGCATGGATCAGCTGATGGTGGATGTGAGCCAGATTCCCGAGGCCAAGGCTGGGGATGAGGCCATTGTATTTGGCGGCCCTGGGGCAGACAGCCTTAATGATGTAGCCCAAAAAGCCGGTACCATCCCCTACGAAATTATGTGCGGTCTGGCCCTGCGGGTGCCCCGTGTTTACCTGAAGGATGGCCGCCGCACCGCTATTTCGGATTTCTTAAAGCAAAACGAAGGAAAGGCAGGCATTCTGGAATGAACAACATCCTGATTGTTGTGGATTACCAAAAGGACTTTGTAAGCGGAGCCCTGGGCTTTGAAGCCGCCCAGGCTTTGGAAACCGGCATTGCCCAGCGGGTAGAAACTGCTTTGGCACAGGGCTGGAAGGTGCTGTTCACCCGTGATACCCACCAGCCGGACTATCTGGAAAGCAGGGAGGGCCGGTATCTGCCGGTCCCCCACTGCCTGCAAGGCAGCGAGGGCTGGCAGCTGGAAGGCAGCCTGCATCGGTACGAAACTGCCCCTGTGGACGGGGTAGCTTTTGTGGACAAGCCCACCTTCGGCAGTGCCGGTTTGCCCCAGGCCGTACAGGATTTGTGCGGCGGCGAACCGGGTGAGATTCAGCTGTGTGGTGTTGTTACCAACATCTGCGTGGTAAGCAATGCCATCCTGCTGCACTCCTTCTTTTTAAACAGCGAAATTTCCATTGTGAGCAGCCTGTGCGCCGCGCCCACCCCCCAGGACCACCAGCGTGCCCTGGATTTGCTGGCAGGCATGGGCTACAAAATTCTGTAATACATCACTACAAAGCCAAGAGGAGGTTCTATTTTGGCAAGAGACAATATCCGTAATTTTTGCATCATTGCCCACATCGACCACGGCAAAAGCACCCTGGCCGACCGTATTCTGGAAAAGACCCACAGCGTGGATCAGCGCCAGATGGAGGAGCAGCTGCTGGACAACATGGACCTGGAGCGTGAACGGGGCATTACCATCAAGGCCCGTGCTGTAACCTTAAACTACACCGCAAAGGACGGCAAGGAGTATGAGTTTAACCTGATTGATACCCCCGGCCATGTGGACTTCGGCTACGAGGTAAGCCGCAGCCTTGCCGCCTGCGAAGGCGCTATTCTGGTGGTGGACTCCAGTCAGGGCGTGGAAGCCCAAACGCTGGCCAACACTTACATGGCTCTGGAGCATGACCTGGAGCTGGTGCCCATCCTGAACAAAATCGACCTGCCCAGTGCAGAGCCGGACCGGGTAGCCCAGGAAGTGGAGGATGTCATCGGTCTGCCCTGCATGGACGCTCCCCGTGTTTCCGCCAAGATGGGCATCGGCATTGAGGATACTCTGGAACAGGTAATTCGGGATATCCCTGCACCTTCCGGCGACGAAAATGCTCCCCTGAAGGCCCTGATTTTTGATAGCGTGTACGACAGCTACAAGGGCGTTATCGTATACATTCGTGTGTTTGAAGGCACCGTAAAGCCCGGCGATACCGTTCGCATGATGGCCACCGGCGCAGAATTCACCCTGGTTGAGGTGGGCCGCATGGGTGCCACCAGCTCCATTCCCTGCAAGCAGCTGCAGGCTGGCGAGGTAGGTTATCTGACCGCCAGCATCAAGAATGTGCAGGATACCCGTGTGGGCGACACCGTTACCCTGGTAAATAACCCCACCCCCGAACCGCTGCCCGGCTACCGTAAGGTTACCCCCATGGTGTTCTGCGGCATCTACCCTGTGGACGGCTCCCAGTACCCCGACCTGAAGGACGCACTGGAAAAGCTTCAGCTGAACGACGCTTCCCTGAGCTACCAGCCGGAAACCAGTGTGGCCTTGGGCTTTGGTTTCCGCTGCGGCTTTTTGGGTCTGCTCCATCTGGACATTATCACCCAGCGTCTGGAGCGGGAGTTTGATTTGGATCTGATTACCACGGCCCCCAGCGTAGAATACCGCATCACCCTCACCAGCGGCGAGGTAAAGGTGATTGAAAACCCGTCGGATTACCCCGACCCGGGCCAGATTGCCAAGCAGGAAGAGCCTGTGGTGGACGCCCACATCTACACTCCCACCGAGTATGTGGGCAGCCTGATGGATTTGTGCCAGAACCGCCGGGGCGTGATGATTGACATGAAGTATCTGGACGAGAGCCGTGTGGACCTACACTATGAGCTGCCTCTGGGCGAAATCGTGTATGACTTCTTTGATGCCATCAAGAGCCGCAGCCGTGGCTACGCCAGCTACGACTACGAGATGAAAGGCTTTAAGGAGTCCAAACTGGTTAAGCTGGATATGCTGCTGAACGGCGACATGGTGGACGCCCTTTCCATGATTGTTCATGTGGACAAGGCATACTCCAAGGGCCGCCGCCTGGCGGAGCGCCTGAAGGAAAACATCCCCCGTCAGATGTTTGAAATTCCCATTCAGGCTGCCATCGGCGGCAAGGTCATCGCCCGTGAAACCATTAAGGCCCTGCGCAAGGATGTGCTGGCCAAGTGCTACGGCGGTGACATCTCTCGTAAGAAAAAGCTGCTGGAAAAGCAGAAGGAAGGCAAAAAGAAGATGCGTCAGCTGGGCAGCGTAGAACTCCCCAGCGAGGCCTTCACCGCCGTTCTCAAGCTGGACGAGGAATAATTATTTTTACCCTATGCCCCAAACCCGATGGTTTGGGGCTTTTTGTTTTATCTCTTGACAGGCTGCCTGTGCAGGATTATAATAACAATACAAACACATGAACATTTGTTCATGTAAAAGGAGGTTTAACATCTTGTCCCATGCCCCCAGTTACCCCGCTGATAAGGATTGCTGCATCCACTGCGATGTGGTGCAGCAGGTGCAGGAAGAACTGCCCAGCGAGGAATTTCTGTACGACCTGGCGGAACTATTCAAGGTATTTGGCGACTCCACCCGCATCAAGGTGCTGTATGCCCTGCTGGACCGGGAGCTGTGCGTGGGTGATTTAGCCCAGGTGCTGAATGTTTCCCAGTCTGCGGTGAGCCACCAGCTGCGCATCCTAAAACAGTTCAAGCTTGTAAAATTCCGCCGTCAGGGCAAAACCATCTTCTATTCTCTGGACGATGACCATGTGCGTTCCATCCTTTCGATGGGGGCGGAGCATGTGGAGGAATAACCAGCCTTAACTTGTCATTGCTTTCCTTAAACTTTTATTTTGTTGCTGCTAAAAGGAGTTGTTTGTTATGATTAAAAAATTCAACATCGAAGTGGACTGTGCCAACTGTGCTGCAAAAATTGAAACCGCCATCAATAAGCTGCCGGGTGTAACCAATGCTTCCATTAGCTTTATGGCCCAAAAGCTGGTGCTGGAGGCAGAAGAAGCCCTTATGGAAGGTCTTGTAAAGGAAATTCGCAAGACTGCCCGAAAAATCGAACCTGATTTTGAGATTGACTGCTAACCCCGGTCCGAACAGTCTGCCCCAGGCAGCGTTTGAAAGGTTTGTAAGAATTGCGAGGTTGATTGCATGACCAAAAAACAAAAACGGATGCTGCGGCGCATCCTCTGCACTTTAGGCCTACTTGTGACGGTGGGAGTGGTGGATGCACTGCTGCCTCTTCTGCCCTGGCCGGTACAGCTGCTGCTGTATCTGGTTCCCTACTTCACCATTGGCTGGGATGTACTGCGTAAGGCAGCACTTGGCATTGTGAATGGCGAAATTTTTGATGAAAATTTTTTGATGGCAGTGGCCACCGTGGGTGCCCTGTGTATGAAGGAATACGGTGAAGCCGCCGCTGTAATGCTGTTTTATCAAGTTGGCGAGTTGTTCCAGAGCTATGCAGTGGGCAAAAGCCGCCGCAACATCGCTGCCCTAATGGATATTCGGCCGGATTATGCCAACATCCTGGACTCGGAGGGCAAGCTTGCCCAGGTTGACCCGGATTTGGTGGCCGTAGGCGATACCATCGTGGTGCAGCCGGGAGAAAAAATCCCCCTGGATGGCCTGGTGCTGACCGGCAGCGGACAGCTAAACACCAGTGCCCTCACCGGCGAAAGCCTGCCCCGCAGTGTAGCGCCGGGAGATGAGGTTATTTCCGGCTCCATCAGCACCGACGGCCTGCTGCACATTCAGGTTACTCGCCCCTTTGCCCAGTCCACCGTAGCCCGTATTTTGGATTTGGTGGAGAACTCCAGCCTGAAAAAGGCAAAGGCCGAAAACTTTATTACCAAATTTGCCCGGTACTACACCCCCGCCGTTTGCATCGCCGCCCTGCTGCTGGCCCTCGTACCGTCGCTGATTACCGGAAACTGGGGCGTTTGGGTGGGGCGTGCTCTCACCTTTTTGGTCATCAGCTGCCCTTGTGCACTGGTTATCAGTATTCCCCTCACCTTCTTTGGCTGCATTGGCGGCGCTTCCCGCTGCGGTATTCTGGTCAAGGGCGGCAACTATCTGGAAGCTTTGGCCCAAACCCGCACCATTGTGTTTGATAAAACCGGCACCCTCACCCAGGGGGTGTTCCAGGTTAGCAGCCTGCACCCCGCCCAGCCCTTTACCCAGCAGCAGCTGTTGGCTGCCGCCGCCGCTGCGGAATGTTTTTCCAGCCATCCCATTGCAAAAAGTCTGCAAACTGCCTATGGTGAGCCGGTGGACCCCAATGCCGTCACGCAGGTACAGGAGCAGGCAGGCCATGGCGTAACTGCTTTGGTGAATGGCCAGCAGGTGGCTGTGGGCAGTGCCCGGCTGATGGAACATCTGGGGATCTCCTACCAGCCCCTGCATCAGGCAGGCACGGTGGTGTATGTATCCATAAACGGCCAGTTTGCAGGCTCCATTGCCATCAGCGATGCCCTTAAAGCCACCTCGGCCCAGGCCATCCAAAGCCTGAAGCAGCAGGGCATCCGCACGGTCATGCTTACCGGCGACAATGCCGCCGCTGCCGGTGAAGTGGCGCAAGCCTTGGGCCTGGACCAGGTGGAAGCGCAGCTTTTGCCTGCCGACAAGGTAACCTGGGTGGAAAAATTGCTGGCCCAAAAGCCCAAAAACACCACCCTTGCTTTTGTGGGCGATGGCATCAACGATGCCCCTGTGCTGAGCCGGGCGGATGTTGGCATTGCCATGGGCGGCATGGGCTCGGATGCAGCCATCGAAGCTGCAGATATCGTGCTGATGGACGATGACCCGGCCAAAATTCCTCTGGCCCTTTCCATCGCCCGCAAGTGCCGCCGCATTGTAACCCAGAACATTGTGTTTGCACTGAGCATCAAGTTCTTGTTTTTGCTGTTTGGTGCATTGGGCATCGCCAATATGTGGTGGGCTGTGTTTGCGGATGTGGGCGTTATGGTGCTGGCCGTGCTCAACGCCACCCGGATGCTGTATGTGCACCAAAACACACGCAGCTGATTGCCAAGGCCACCGCCATGCAGCGATATCCCCAGCTTTGAAACAACGCAACCAAAAAGCCTCTGCCGGTTCCAATCGGCAGAGGCTTTTGTGTTCTTTTGCTAACTTTCTGCATGACCAGCTTTGTCCGTTCATACCTTTATACAAACAGCGTATAAAGGAGTGCATCCCTATGAAAGGAAATCCAGAGGAGCGGGCCGTGCTGCTTGGCGAATACATTATTTCCACCGGGGCCACCGTGCGTACCGCCGCACAGGCTTTTGGAATCTCCAAAAGTACGGTACATAAGGATATCACCTGCCGCTTGCGTCATTTGAACCTGGCTTTATACCAGCAGGCTCACGCTGTGCTGGAGGTGAACAAAGCGGAGCGCCACCTGCGGGGTGGAGCAGCTACCCGCAAAAAGTACCGTCACAGGCCCTGAATCATCTTTTTTTGCCAAGGCTGGGGGATTATCCGCCATTTTCTGTGGCTTTTTGGCGGGTGTTATATTATAATACCTGTAGAATTTTACTCGCCAGCTTTGGCAGAAAAGAGGATGAAACACCATGGAACGAATTGATTGTGCCGTGATTGGCAGCGGCCCCGCCGGGCTTTCTGCCGCCATCAACCTGCACCAGCGGGGCAAAACCGTAGCTGTGCTGGGTGCTGCCCCTGGCTTTTTGTGCAAGGCCGAACGGGTGGACAACTACCTGGGCCTACCCGGCGTAACCGGCCAGGAGATGCTGGATATTTTTGCTGCTCATGCAAAAGCCCTGGATATTGTACCCAAAGAGGGCCGGGCGGCCAACATTCTGCCCATGGGCAACAGCTTTATGATTAACTTTAACGGCGATATTCTGGAAAGCCGTTCGATTATTTTGGCCTGCGGCATTGCCAGAGCAAAGCCCATTCCCGGCGAGGCAGAGTTCCTGGGCAGGGGTGTTTCCTACTGCGCCACCTGCGACGGTATGCTGTACCGGGGCAAAAAAATTCTGGTATGGGGGCTTGCGCCGGAGGCCGGTCACGAAGCCAACTTCCTGGCCTCCATCGGCTGCCAGGTTACTTTGGTGGCTGCCAAGGCCCCGGAAGGGCTGAAGGACGAGGTGCGTTTTGTGCCCGGCAGCGTTAAGGCTGTGGGCGGCGAGCAAACCGTCTCCTGGGCGCAAATCGGCAATGGGCAGGAAGCCTTTGAAGGCGTGTTCATTCTGCGCAGTGCCATTGCGCCGGATACCCTGCTCCCCGGTCTTGCACTGGACAACGGCTCGGTGGTGGTGGACCGTTCCATGGCCACCAATCTGCCCGGCGTGTTTGCTGCGGGTGATGTAACCGGCGCACCGCTCCAGGTTTCCAAGGCGGTGGGCGAAGGGCTGATTGCCGGCCTGAGTGCTGCCGACTGGCTGGATCGCCAGGACAGCTGATTCAAAAGCATCCACCTGTATGGGATGGCTGGGCGCTGCACCCTTGAATAAGGGGCAGCCGCCCAGCCTTTTGCCTGTTTGTACCGGCCAGGGGCCAGTGCGGGCAATCCTTCTGCAAAACACAAAGGGAGTGAAGCATATTGAAATTACTGTTAAATCACTGCAAGGGGCACTATCACCATCTGGTACTGGGACCCTTATTCAAGCTGTTTGAAGCCATTCTGGAACTGATGGTTCCCCTTTTGATGGCCAACATCATCGACATCGGCATTAAAACCGGCGACCGTGCCTATGTGCTGCGGCAGGGCGGCCTGCTGGTGCTGCTGGCGGTTCTGGGCATTGCCGCCGGGCTGGTGTGCCAGTATTTTGCCAGCGTGGCCGCCTTCGGATTTGGCGCCTCTCTGCGGCGGAATGTATTTGAGCATATTCTCACCCTTTCCCCCCAGGAAACGGACTCCATTGGCACTGGCAGCCTGATTACCCGTATCACCAACGATGTGACCCAGGCCCAGAACGGCCTTAACCTGTTTGTGCGTCTGGCCACCCGTGCCCCCTTTCTGGTGGTAGGCTCTCTGGTAATGGCCTTCCGCATCAACGCCCAGGTGGCCTGCATCTTTTTGGTCACCACTCCCCTGATTGTGGCGGTTCTTTACTGGATTATGAAGCGCACCCTGCCGGACTATGCCCGCATCCAGCAAAAGCAGGACACTCTGGGTGCACTGGCTGGCGAAACACTGGAAGGCGCCCGTGTCATCCGTGCCTTTTCCCGTCAGGAAAGTGAGCGGCAGGATTTTGCCCAGGCCAGCCAGGAGCACAGCCAGCTTACCATCCATGTGGGCCGGTTCTCCGGGGCACTGAATCCCCTCACCTATCTCATTGCCAACCTGGGCATTCTGGGCCTTTTGTGGTTTGGCGCACAGGCTACCCAGCAGGGGGTACTGCTCAGCGGCGATGTATTTGCACTGGTAAACTACATGACCCAAACCCTGCTGGCTCTCATTGTGCTGGCCAACCTTATTGTGCAATTTACCCGTGCCATTGCCAGCGGCAAGCGCATCAGCCAGCTGCTGAACACCCAGCCTTCCATTCAGGACGGCGATGGAGCCAAGGCCCGGCAAAGCCAGGAACTGGTGCAGTTCCGGCAGGTGGAATTTGCCTACAACCAGGGCCGCCCTGCCCTGTCCGGCCTGAATTTTTCCATTCAAAAGGGACAAACTGTGGGCATTATCGGCGGTACCGGCTGCGGCAAAACCACACTGGCTAAGCTGCTGCTGCGTTTTTACGATGTAACCAGCGGCGAAATTTTGTTCAATGGGCAGGATGTACGCCGCTACCGGCTGCAAGATTTACGGGCCTGCATCGGCTATGTACCCCAAGCGGTGAACCTGTTTTCCGGTACCATCCGTTCCAACCTGAAACTAGGCGCACCCAACGCCACCGACCAACAGCTCTGGCGGGCACTGGAGCTGGCCCAGGGCAAAGAATTTGTGGAGCAAACCGCCCAGGGGCTGGATACTCCCGTGGAGGAGGGCGGCAAAAACTTTTCCGGCGGTCAGCGGCAGCGGCTTACCATTGCCCGTGCCCTGGCCAAGCAGCCGGAACTGCTGATTCTGGACGACTCCTCCAGTGCCTTGGACTACGCCACCGATGCCGCACTGCGCCAAAGCCTGCGTACCGGCACCCAGGGGGCCACTGTTGTGCTGATTAGCCAGCGAGCTTCCACCATCCGCCATGCAGACTTGATTCTGGTGCTGGACGGAGGCCGCATTGTGGGCCAGGGCACCCACGAGCAGCTGCTGCAAAGCTGCCCGGTATACCAGGAGATTTGCATTTCTCAAAAGCTGGTCAGCCCCCAGCAAACGGCTGCAAATCAGGCCCAGGAGGTAACCCCATGAAAAACCAGATTATACGGCGCATTGCCGCTTATATGAAGCCCCACAAAACCAGCCTGGTTCTAGGCATTGCGGCCGCTGTGCTTCAGGTATTGTTCACGCTCATTCTGCCGGTGCTCATTGGCCAGGCCATTGACTGCCTGGTGGGGGCAGGCCAGGTACAGTTTGAACGCCTTATTCCCCTGCTTTGGCAGATGGCAGGGTGCATTCTGCTTTCCAGCCTGTTCCAGTGGTTTATGAACATGACGGTGCGCACCGTCAGCACCAAAACAGCCCAGTCCATGCGCCAGCAAGCCTTTGACCAGCTGGGCCGGGTTCCCCTTTCGGTGATTGACCAGTCCGCCCACGGCGATTTTGTAAGCCGGCTGGTCAACGATGCAGATGCAGTGGCCGAGGGCCTTTTGCAGGGCCTGACCCAGCTTCTGCCCGGCGCAGCCACCATTCTGGGCGTTCTGGTCATCATGTTCCGGCTGAACGCCTGGATTGCCCTGGTGGTGGTTCTGGTTACCCCCCTTTCCATCCTGTTTGCCCGGTTTGTTGCCCGCCGTACCAGAGATTTATTCCGCCGTCAGGCTGCGGCCCAGGGGGCACTGTCCGGCTATGTGAACGAGATGGTGGGCGGCCAGGACCTGATTAAGGCCTTTGGCAGCCAGCAAGCCTGCCTGGAACAGTTCGACACTCTCAACGAAAGCCTGCGATTTTCCAGCCTGTGGGCGGTGTTTTACTCCTCGGTGGCCAACCCCGGCACCCGCTTTGTAAACAACATTGTTTATGCCTGTGTGGGTGTGTTTGGGGGCCTGGCCGCTCTCAGCGGGCACCTGAGCGTGGGCACCCTGGCCTCCTTTTTGACCTACGCCAACCAGTACACCAAACCATTCAACGAGGTAACAGGGGTACTCACCCAGCTGCAAAGTGCGCTGGCCAGCGCCCAGCGGCTGCTGTGGCTGATTGACCTGGAACCAGAAACACCGGACCCGGACCAGCCCCTTCAGGTGGAGCACTGCACCGGTCAGGTGGAACTGGCCAATGTGTCCTTCTCCTATCAGCCGGAACGGCCCCTGATTCAGCAATTTAGCCTGCAAGTAAAACCCGGCCAGCGGGTTGCCCTGGTAGGCCCCACCGGCTGTGGCAAAACCACCCTCATCAATCTGCTGATGCGTTTTTACGATGTAAACAGCGGTGTCATCAAGGTGGATGGTGTTCCCATTCGGGAGATGCGCCGCAGCGATCTGCGCAGCCTGTACGGTATGGTGCTGCAGGAAACCTGGCTCAAACACGCCACCGTGCGGGATAACATTGCCTACGGCAAGCCGGATGCCACTCTGGAAGAAATTCAGCAGGCCGCAAAGGCAGCCCATGCCCATGGGTTTATCCAGCAGCTGCCTCAAGGCTACGATACCATGATTGCCCCGGGTGGCGGCAATCTTTCCGCCGGGCAAAAACAGCTGCTCTGCATTGCCCGCATTATGCTGTGCCGGCCCCAGATGCTGATTTTGGACGAGGCCACCAGCAACATTGACACCCGTACCGAAATGCTGGTGCAGGCTGCCTTTGAGCAGCTGATGGAGGGCCGCACCAGCTTTGTGGTGGCCCACCGGCTTTCTACCATTCAATCGGCGGATGTAATTCTGGTTATGAAATCCGGCCATATTGTGGAACAGGGCACCCACCAGGAACTGCTTGCCCAAAACGGCTTTTATGCCACCCTTTACAACAGCCAGTTTGCAGGGCAGGAATAGTTTTTTCCGCCTTGACGGGGCGTTTTTCAGCCTGGTTTGCTTAAAAGCAAGCCAGGCTGTTTTTTGATGGGCTGGCAAGATTGCAGCAATTTGGGTTTTTGTTGCAGGAATTTTAGCTCCTGTGCTATAATAGACCAAAAACAGATACACAGGGTTTGTGCCCGGAGCAGTTGCTCCAGGTACATGGCAAGGAGGCACTTTTCCATGGATATTATGGTGTTAGGCGTAGCGGGCGGCACCGGCAGCGGCAAAACCACACTAACCCGTCGATTGAAGGAACGATTTGGGGACCGCATCAGCGTTATCAGCCATGACAACTACTACAAGCGGCAGGATCACCTCACCTACGAGCAGCGGTGCCTGACCAACTACGACCATCCGGATGCCTTTGACACCGAGTTAATGGTGCAGCATCTGGCCGCATTGAAGCAGGGCAAAACCATCTACTGCCCTGTGTACGATTTCTCTCAGCATAACCGGTCGGAGGATTTGCTGGAAATTCGGCCTGCTCCTGTGATTTTGGTGGAGGGCATTTTGATTTTTGCCAGCCAGGAACTCTGCGATTTGATGGACATCAAGGTTTTTGTGGATACCGATGCAGATGTTCGCATCCTGCGGCGCATTGTGCGGGATGTCAAAAAGCGGGGCCGCACCCTGGAGAGCGTGGTATCCCAGTATCTCACCACGGTAAAGCCCATGCATGAGCAGTTTGTGGAGCCCAGCAAACGCCGGGCAGATTTGATTATTCCGGAAGGCGGCAAAAATACCGTTGCACTGGATATGCTTTTCCACCGGCTGGACAACCACCTGAACGGGCACCGGGATTGACCTTCTGCCCAGCAGTCTTTTTTGATAGAACACAAAAAACCAGGCTTTCGCCCCTGTTTGCACAGGAGGGCAAAAGCCTGGTTTTTTTATCAATGGTACCGAACAGCAAGCCCCCCGCCTCTCTGCATATCGCCGGGTGGCGGGGGGCTGCCTGCCGAAATAGGATTCACGCCTATTTCATGACAGCTGCCATGGAATAGGCCGAAGGAACCGCTCTTATGCTCCCTTTTTGTAGGAACCGGTCATCCGCTCCCAAAGGGTGGGTTTGTAAATCCCCAGCGACTGGCGGTAGGCTTTTTCTGCCTGACGCATTGCCCTATCTGCCTGGCGTGCCTCGGCAGTATGGTGAACCATTCCGTAGCTGTTTACATCAATTTCGATTTCCCGTTTTACTCGTCCAGATTGTGCCGGCATTAAGAACAACATAAACTACGCATCTCCTTTCACTGCATTGAACCCAGCGATACTGCGGTATGCAGTACCGCTTAAAAAGCAGGGCACACCCCAGTGGTATGCCCTGCTTTCCATCTTTGTCTTGCTGCAAACAGGGCGTTCCCTCTCTGCCAGAAGCCCACGGCCCTCTGGCCATTCAGATTGCAGTATCAAATTCTATTGGTAATGTTGCCTTGGTGCTACAAGCAACAAAGGCACTGCTTCGGACTTTTTAGCCCAAGCCATGAATCCTTACCAAAGATTCATGGTCTGCTGGTACATCTCCATATACCGCTGGGCAGAAGCATCCCAGCTGAAATCAGATTCCATGGCACGGCGTACCAGCACCTGCCAGCCTTCCTTGTGCCAGTATCCCTCTTTGGCGCGCCAGCAAGCCTGGTACAAATCGTGCGCATTGTACTGAGCAAAGGTAAAGCCGTTGCCCTCACCATTGCCGGAATCCTGAATAGAGTCCCGCAGGCCGCCGGTTTCGCGCACAATGGGAACGGCGCCATACCGGCAGGCCACCATCTGGGACAAGCCGCAGGGCTCGGACTTGGAGGGCATCAAAAACAGATCCGCACCTGCATAGATACGGCGGGCCAGCGGGGGCACAAAGCCAATGTACACGCCTACACGGCCAGGATGGCGGGTGGCCAGCTCCGAGAAGAAGGCCTCGTAGCCATGCTCACCATTGCCCAGCACCACCAGCTGAATCCCTTCATCCAGAAGGCCCTCGGCCACACTGCGCACCAAATCCAGCCCTTTGTGACCCACCAGCCGGGTTACCATAGCCATAACCGGGCTGCCGTCCTGCTCCAGACCAAATTCTTCCTGAAGAGCCTGTTTGCAGACAGCCTTGCCCTCGGCCACCGTGTCTGCATTATAATTTTCCGCAATGTTGGGGTCGGTTTCGGGGTTATAGGAATCCACATCAATGCCGTTCAGAATGCCGCACAGCTTGTACTGTTTCTGCCGCAGCAGTCCATCCAGACCGTGGCTGAACCAGGGGTCCAGAATTTCGTTTGCATAGCTGGGGCTAACAGTGCTTACCTTGTCGGCAGTTTCGATTGCCCCCTTCATAAAGTTGGCGCATCCATCGTATTCCACCAGGTGGGCATCCTGGTAGCCAATGCCGCAGGTATCCTGCAAGATATCCAGGCCGTACTTGCCCTGGTACTGGATGTTATGGATGGTAAATACCGTTTTGATTTTGCTGAACTTATCCAGATGGCGGTAGTACAGGTTCAGGTAAACCGGCACCAGGGCGGTTTGCCAGTCGTTGGCGTTGATTGCATCCGGCACAAAGTCGGTGTAGAACAGCATTTCCAAAATAGCCCGGCTAAAGAACGCAAACCGCTCGCCATCGTCGTAAAAGCCATACAGTCCGCTGCGTTTAAAGTAATACTCGTTATCCAAAAAATAAAAGGTGACACCGTCCCGCTCGCAGCTAAACAGGCCGCAATACTGGCTGCGCCAGCCCACGGGAACACTAAAGTTTGTTATGTAGGTAAGCTCATCCCGAAAACGCAAATCGCCGTACAAAGGCATAACCACCCGGCAATCCACACCATTTTTTACAAGTGCTTTCGGAAGGCTGCCGGCCACATCGCCCAGGCCGCCAGAGGCAGCAAAGGGATTGGCCTCGCTTGCACAAAACAATACATTCATAAAAATTCTCCTTTCCATCACAGAAAGCGGGAGCCCCCCAGGGCTCCCGCCCTGGGGAGAGTAAAACAGGATTTTGAAAATCCTCTTACAATCAAACGGTATGGTTTTTTGCCACAAACACAGGGAAGGTCTCGGTGCCTGTGAGGGTTTTGTCTGCGGTAATCTTTACATTTTTATCCGTTACCACATACTCCACCTGTGCGCCTGCTTCTACAACGGTGTTCTGCATCAGCACGCAGTTTTTTACCTTGGCACCCTTGCCAACCTTTACACCACGGAACAGCACGCAGTTTTCCACCTCGCCCTCAATCAGGCAGCCATCTGCTACCATGCTGTTTTTTACATGGCAGTCCATGGCGTAGCGGGTGGGGGCGTTATCGTGCACCTTGGTGTAAACAGGCATCGTTGCAGGGAACAAAGCGTCCACATTGGCAGGGTCCAAAAGACGCATATTCTCCTGGAAGTAGCTGTTCCGGTCGCTGATGCGGGCGGTGTAGCCGGTGTACTCGTAGCCCTGCACATTCAGCAGTTCCAGATTGCGGCCCAGGATATCCTGCTCAAAGGAGGTAACGCCCCGCACGGTGGCATCCTTCACCATGGTGATGAGGGTTTCTCTTTGAATGATGTACACATTCATGGAAAGGTTCTGCACACCGGGACGGTAATCGTTGGTGAGCAGCTCGGTTACACGGCCCTCGTTGATTTTGAAGGTGAAGTTATCCTCCTTCAGCCCCTGCGGAATATCCCGACGCTCGTACATGACCGTTACATCGGCCTTTTTCTGCACATGGGCTGCAATGAGGTTTTTGAAATTGAAGTTGAAGGCAATGTTGGAATCGCTCAGGATTACAAATTCTTCCTTCTGCTTCTCCAAAAAGTCCACCACGCTGGCCAGTGCCTCCACACGGCCCCGATACATCTTTACATTGCTGGTTGCATAGGGCGGAACCAGGTTCAAACCGCCCTGCTTGCGGCTCAAATCCCACTCACGGCCGCTGCCCAAATGGTCAATCAGCGAACGGTAGTTCTGCTTTACAATCATGGTTACATTGCTTACGCCAGAGTTCACCATGCCGGAGAGAATAAAGTCAATCATGCGGTAACGGGCTGCAAAAGGCACGGAGGCCATGGTGCGAGCATTTACCAGTTCGGGCACCAGATTATCGTGGGCATTAGAAAAGATAATTCCCAGAGCGTCGGCGTTGGATTTTACCATTGTTCTTCACCATCCTTCACATCTTTTACAACCATGGCCTTGGGGCCTACCTTGGCATTTTCGCCAATGGTAACGCCCTCGCCTACCACGGCAATTCCCCAGCCGGAAATGTCTTCCATATCCTCGGGGCGCTCACCCACCACGGCATCTTTTTTTACCACAACATTCTCTGCAATGATGGAGTATTTAACCACTGCACCGGGTTCGATGACGGCGCCGGGCATTACGATGGAGTCCTCTACCACAGCGCCTTCGCCTACCTTAACGCCGGAGAACAGCACGCTCTGCACCAGCTTGCCTTCCACACGGCAGCCTTCGGTTACCATGGAATTATCGATGGAGGCGTGCTCACCAATAAACTGGCCGGGCTTGCCGGAGTTGCGGGAGTAGATTTTCCAGTCCTCGCTCCATACATCCAGCGAAACCTTGGGATTGAGTAAATCCATGTTTGCCTCCCACAGGCTGTCGATGGTGCCCACATCCTTCCAGTAACCTTCAAAGGGATAGGCTACCATCTTTTCTTTGCTGGCCAGCATATTGGGAATGATGTTTTTGCCAAAATCGTTGTCCGATGCGGGGTTAGCTTCGTCCTCAATCAGGAACTTACGGAGTTTTTCCCAGGTAAAGATGTAGATACCCATGGAAGCCAGGTTGCTTTGGGGATTTTTGGGTTTCTCCTCAAACTTGGTAATGGTGCCGTCCTGGTCGGCGGTCATAATGCCAAACCGGCTGGCTTCTTCCCAGGGTACCTCCATGACAGCGATGGTGCAGTCAGCACCTTTTTCCTTGTGGAAATCCAGCATCTTGCTGTAATCCATCTTATAAATATGGTCGCCGGACAGGATTACCACATAGCCGGGGTTATATCGCTCAATAAAATTGATGTTCTGGTAGATGGCATTGGCAGTGCCCTTGTACCAGTCGGAACCGGTGGCTGTCTGGTAGGGCGGCAGCACATGCACACCGCCATACAGGCGGTCCAGATCCCAGGGCTGACCGTTGCCAATGTACTCGTTCAGCACTAGGGGTTGGTACTGGGTTAGGATACCGACGGTATCAATGCCGGAGTTTACGCAGTTGGAGAGCGGAAAATCGATGATGCGGTACTTTCCGCCAAATGGTACAGCGGGTTTTGCCAGACGCTGTGTCAAGGCATACAGGCGCGAGCCCTGACCGCCAGCCAATAGCATTGCAATACATTCTTTCATATGTTTTCTCCCCTTATAGGCAGCCCTGGCTTCAGGCTGCCATATTCTGATATTCCAAAGCCTTGGTCAGCCCTTGGCGGACTTTGCGGCTGTCTTTTTAGCCGCTGGCTTTTTGGCAGGTTTTGCTTCGGCGTCTTTCGCCGAGGCAGAAGTCTTTTTAGCGGTGGTTTTTGCCGTTGTCTTTTTTGCCGCAGGCTTTTTAGCAGCAGGCTTTGCCGTAGCCGGTTTGGGCTGGGGCACGCTGAAGTACACCGTGCTCATGGCTGGCAGCGACACCGAAATGCTTTGTTCAAAGCCATGCAGAGGCTTTTTGCGGGTGCGTTTGGCCCGGTTGTGCAGGCCGGAACCGCCGTACTTCACATCGTCGCTGTTGAGCAGCTCCTTATATGTACCAGCCACCGGCACACCCATTTGGTAATCGGTGCGCTCTACCGGGTTGAAGTTGCACACCACCAGAACCATGTCCCCTTTTGCGTCTCTGCGCAAAAAGGCAACCACCGATTGCTGGTTATCGTCCGGCACAACCCACTGGAAGCCTTCCCAGCTGCAATCAATCTGCCAGAACTGGGGGTGCTGGAGGTAAAATGCGTTCAGGTCGTGCACATAGGCCTGCATCTGGCGGTGTGCATCGTACTCCAGCAGCATCCAATCCAGCCCTTTGGCTTCGCTCCATTCACTGAACTGGGCAAATTCCTGGCCCATAAACAGCAGCTTTTTGCCGGGATGAGCCATCATGTAGCCGTAAAAGGTGCGCAGCCCCGCAAACTTCTGGTCGTAGTCTCCGGGCATTTTGTTAATCATGCTGCCCTTGCCGTGTACCACCTCATCGTGGCTGATGGGCAGCACAAAGTGTTCGCTGAAGGCATAGAAAAAGCTGAAGGTCACCTTGTTGTGGCAGCCGGCCCGGAACAGGGGGTCGGTGCTCATGTAACTGAGCATATCGTTCATCCAGCCCATGTTCCACTTAAAGTTAAAGCCCAAACCGCCATCCTGCACCGGATGAGACACCTTAGGCCATGCGGTGGATTCCTCCGCAATCATAAGTTTGTGGGGGTGGCGCTGCAAAATAACTCCGTTGAGCTTGCGCAAAAAATTCACTGCTTCCAGGTTTTCTTTTCCGCCCCGGCTGTTCTGTTCCCACTCGCCGTCCTTCCGGTTGTAGTCCAGATACAGCATAGAGGCTACCGCATCCACCCGCAGACCGTCCACATGGAACTGCTCCAGCCAGAACAATGCGCTGGAAACCAAAAAGCTTTCCACCTCCGGCATTCCGTAGTTGAACACCTTGGTGCCCCATTCCTTATGCTCGCCCCGCCGGGGATTGGGGTCTTCGTAGCAGGCTTTGCCATCAAACATGGCCAGGCCAAAATCATCTTTGGGAAAGTGAGCGGGCACCCAGTCCATAATAACGCCAATGCCTGCCTGGTGGCACTTATCCACAAAATTCATAAAATCTTTGGGCGTGCCAAACCGGCTGGTGGCAGCAAAGTAGCCCGTTACCTGATAACCCCAGCTGCCATCAAAGGGATGCTCTGTCAGGGGCAGAAGCTCCACATGGGTGTAGTTCATCTGTTTAAGGTAGGGTATCAGCTCATCGGCCAGTTCGCTGTAATTGTAGGGTGCACCGTCCGGCTTCACCCGCCAGCTGCCTGCGTGCATTTCGTAAATATTTATGGGGCTGTTGATGGAATCCTGCTGAGTTTGCTGGGCTTGCCAGGCTTCATCGCCCCATTGGTATCCCTCCAGCTGGTATACCTTGCTGCCGTTGGAAGGGCGGGTCTCTGCATGGAATGCGTAGGGATCCGCCTTAAACAGCAGCTCATCCTCCTGGGAAGTAATGCAATATTTATACACATCAAATTCCTTCAGGCCTGGCACAAAGGCCTCCCAGATTCCTGTGTTTTCAATTTGCTGCATGGGGTGGCTGCCAGGCACCCAGCTGTTGAAGTCGCCTACAACGCTCACTGCTTTCGCATGGGGTGCCCACACTCGAAACACTACGCCGTCTTGCTCCTGCTCCCGCTCCAGATGGGCACCAAAAAATCGGTATGCCTCAAAATTGTTGCCCTGCTTGAACAGATAAACCGGCAGTTCTGCATAGTCATTCATCTTTTTCACGCCTGTCTCCCTCCCCGGGGGCAACTCCCCCGCTTTCCTTTACTATTATCATATCATCTTTGGGAGATTTTTCAAGCATTTATATGTTATATACTGCCAAAAAAGTAATTTTGTTTTTTATCGTTTTGTATCTTTTGTACACTATTTTTTTACAAAATTTTAGCATTCGTCATAAACAGTGTAAAGATTTGGTGTGTCTGGTTTGCTTATTCCCTGGTTAAGGTGCTAATTTACCACAAAGCAAAGCAAAATAGCCTATGCCCTGCTTATGCAGGACACAGGCTATTTTGCTTTATTTCCAGGCTTCGTTGCACAAAATTTTTACCACTGCCTTTTTTACCGGTTCCGGCTGCTGGCAGCAGAGGGTGGGCATATGGGGCTCTCCTGCCAAAAACAGCGCAAACCGCCCTTCACCCAGCTGGCCTTCACACACCGAACGGCCAGACCCCAAGCCAATATCTGCCTGCTCATCAAATCCCTTTGCATTGTATTGCACAAAATCCGAAACGCTAAAGCGTTCGCAGCCTTCCAAATCCAGCTGCAAATCCATGTAGCGCTTATGCACCTCGTACTCTGCTCCTTCCTGGGGCCGGGTTTGTGCATTCATTACATTAACGAACACACGGTCTCCATCAATTTCCGTGCGGCCCAGGGGCAAATCTTCCAAACGATTTTCCTGAAGCCAGCTCAGCAGAATATCCAAGCCATGAAAACACCCTGCATAAGCAATGAGATTTTGCATGGAATCACAAATCACAACAATCGCTCCCTTCGTTATTATCCGTTTGCATTCAGTCGTGCCCTCTGCATACCCAGCGCAGCACAAGCCCAATTTGTTTTGATGAATTTTGCCAGCTTTACAAAAAACCAGGCAGAAAAACTGCCTGGTTCAGCCTGTCGAAAAAGGTCGCCAAAAGGCGGCCTTTTTCTCGTATCATGGAAGAAAATGGGGTATAATGGTGTAGGGTGATAAAAATGCTGGTAAAGAACACAGAAAATCGAGGACAGCTGG
>CALWNE010000009.1 GCA_944382705.1 uncultured Allofournierella sp. | reverse complement strand
CAAACGGTCCAGATTGCGCGAAAATACGCCCAACATTTCGCTGCTTTTTCCATCTTCCTTCTTGTTTACAAACCAAAAACCTGCTCTGGTCTGATTGCCAAAGCAGGTTTTTCTACAAGCTGAAAAGCCCCTGCCGCATAGCAGGGGCTTTTGCTTGTTATTTTGCAAAGCAGAAACGCTGATTTTTACGAAATTCTGATACACCCGGCGGCGAGTAAACAGTGCCTATGGGCATTGGACAATGCTGCAACAGCGTCACAGTATCTTTAAAAAACAATCCAATTCCCCGCAAGCAGCGGTTATTCCAAAGGCTGCTTTTGCTCGTGCCGATCAATCAAATCCTGCTGCATCCGGCGGGAAACGGCCATGGCTGCGGTAAAAAACTCCTCCATGTAATCCGCCATTTCCTCCGGGGCCCGCTGCCGGGCCTGCTGGATGACCTGCTGTTCCCGCTGAGGCTGGAGCACCGGCAAGCCCTGTTCCAGTTTGTAGCTGGCCACCTGGCGCACCACCTCCATCCGCTGCAAAAACAGCTGGCCCAGCTGCTGGTCGATGGCGTCGATTTGCTGGCGCAGTTGCTGTAAATCCTGCATTACAAACCCTCCTTTGCACAGGCCAGCTGCTCCAAAAAGGCGGCAACCGCCTGGGGCTGGGTGGCCCAGCTGGTTACAAGGCGAATCTGGGTATGCTGCTCATCGGGATGGCCGGAGACCTCCCAGTGGAACTGACCCTCTAGAGTCTTCAGTACCCGGTTGGGCAGGATGGGGAACAGCTGGTTGGAGCAGCTGTCGCTGCCAAAGGCATAGCCCAGCCGGGCAATGCCTTCCTTCAGCTCCAGAGCCAGCTGGTTTGCGTGGGCGCCCAGCTCCTGGTACAGGCCATCGGCAAAAAGCTCCTCAAACTGAATGCCCAGCAGCCAGCCCTTGGCCAGCAGGCCGCCCCGCTGCTTGATGATGTAGCGGAAATCCTGCTGCAAGCCGGGCTCTGTAATGCAGACGGCCTCCCCAAACAGGGCGCCGTTTTTGGTGCCGCCAATGGTGAAGGCGTGGCAGATGCGGCCCAGTTCCGGCAGGCTGGCCCCGCCGGCAGCCAGTGCGCTGCCCAGGCGGGCACCGTCCAGATACAGGTACAGGCCCAGTTCGTCGCATACGGTACGCAGGGCTTGCAGCTCCTGTGCGGTGTAAACGCCGCCGGTTTCGGTGGTGTTGCTCACATACACCAGTTTAGGCTTAACCATGTGTTCATCCGGGTGCTGAGCGCATACCTGCCGGATGGCCTCGGGGGTGAGTTTTCCGTCCGGGCCGCAGGGGGCAGCCAGGCATTTGTGGCCGGTGGCTTCAATGGCGCCGGTTTCGTGCACGCAGATATGGCCGGTCTCGGCGGCAATGGCAGCTTCGTGCGGGCGCAGGAAGGCACAAAGACAGGTGGCGTTGGCCTGGGTGCCGCCCACCACAAAATGCACAGCGGCCTGGGGCTGTTGGATGGCCTGCAAAATCAGCTGGCGTGCTGCCTGGCAGTGGGGGTCGGTGGAATAGCCAAAGTTGCCCTCCAGATTGGTGCGCTGCAAGGCGGCCAGAATGCGGGGGTGCGCACCCTCGCTGTAATCGTTGGTGAACCGATACAAAGTTAAAACCTCGCTTTCAGATGGGCGGCAGCCTGGCAAAAATCAACATTCTGCCAGGCTGCTGTTGCTTTTAATCATACCAGTTTTTCACAAAATGTCCATGGCTCGCCGTTTGTTTTTGGAGAAATTTTGTGCTATACTGAAAACTGTATTATTATAACAAAAATGCAGGGGGCCGCCCGATAGGCGGCAAAAACCGTGCAGATAAAAGGAGAGCCACCCCATGAAAGTCGTTGTAAAGGTAGGAACATCCACCTTGGCCCATGGCACCGGACGGCTGAACATCCGTCATGTGGAGGAACTGTGCAAGGTTTTGAGCGATTTGAAAAATGCCGGTCATCAAATAGTGCTGGTGTCCAGCGGGGCCATTGGGATGGGTGTGGGCAAGCTGATGCTGCCCGGCCGCCCGGAGGATATGCCCACCAAACAGGCGGCAGCCTCGGTGGGGCAGTGTGAGCTGATGTACACCTATGACCGGTTGTTTACCCAATACAACCACACCGTGGGGCAGATGCTGATTACCGGCGAGGATGTGGAGCACCCGGAACGGAGCACCAACCTGAAAAACACCCTGGGCCGCCTGCTGGAGCTGGGCGCTCTGCCCATTGTGAACGAAAACGACACCGTTTCCACCACCGAAATTTCCCTGGGCGACAACGACACCCTGGCGGCCATTCTGGCCCGCAGTGTGGAGGCAGACCTGCTGGTGCTGCTCAGCGACATTGAGGGCCTGTACACCCAGGACCCCCGCAAAAATCCCCAGGCAAAACTGCTGGAAGTGGTGGAGGAAATTACCCCGGAGATTGAGGCACTGGGCGGCGGCAAGGGTTCCAGCCTGGGCACAGGCGGCATGGCCACCAAGCTGCGGGCTGCCCGCATTGCCACCCAGGCAGGCATGGATATGGTCATTGCCAACGGTGCACATCCCGAACGGTTGTACGATATTGTGGAGGGCCGCAGTGCCGGTACCCGGTTTTTGGCCCGGAAGGAGGGGTAAGCCATGGAGTCTACCCAGGAAATTTTGCGCCATGCAAGAGGTGCCCGCAGGGTGCTTGCGGTGGCGGACAGCGAAACAAAGAATCAGGCGCTCTGTGCCATGGCAGATGCACTGCTGGAGCAGACCGAGGCCATTTTGCAGGCCAATCAGCAGGATTTGCTGGCGGCTCAAAGCAGCATCAGCCCGGTGATGCAGGACCGTTTGCGCCTGGACCGGCAGCGGGTGGAAGCCATGGCCCAGGGTATTCGGGATGTGGCCGCCCTGCCGGACCCGGTGGGCCAGCTGCTGGACACCCAGCACTGCCCCAATGGGCTGGTGCTGCAAAAGGTAACGGTGCCCATGGGCGTGATTGCCATTATTTACGAAAGCCGCCCCAATGTTACCAGCGACGCAGCGGCACTGGCCCTTAAAAGCGGCAGTGTCTGTGTGCTGCGGGGCGGCAAGGAAGCCTTTGCCACCAACCAGGCCATTGTAACGGCGTTGCGCCAGGGCTTGCATCAGGTGGGCCTGCCGGCAGAGCTGGTAAGCCTGATTCAGGATACCAGCCGGGAAAGTGCCACTCAGCTGATGCAGGCGGTGGGCCTGGTGGATTTGCTCATTCCCCGGGGCGGAGCAGGCCTGATTCGGGCCTGTGTGGAACAGGCTAAGGTGCCCTGCATCCAAACGGGTACAGGCATCTGCCACATCTATGTGGACCAGTGGGCAGACCAGGAAATGGCACTGAATGTGCTGGAAAATGCAAAAACCAGCCGTCCCTCGGTGTGCAATGCCGCAGAGGTCTGCCTGGTGCATGAGGCCATTGCGCCCCAGTTTTTGCCCAAGCTTCACCAGCGCTTGGTGCAGCAGCGGCAGGAACAGGGCTTGCAGCCAGTGGAACTGCGGCTGGACGACCAGGCCGCCCGGTGGACTACCGGAACAGCGGCCCAGCCCCATGACTTTGATACGGAATTTTGTGACTATGTGCTGGCAGTGGGTGTGGTGCCCAGCCTGGAGGAGGCCATGGAGCATATTGATGCCCACTCCACCGGCCACAGCGAAGCCATTTTGACCCAGGACCCGGATGCGGCCCAGAAATTTACCGCAGGGGTGGACAGTGCCGCTGTGTATGTGAACGCCTCCACCCGCTTTACCGATGGGGGAGAGTTTGGCATGGGCTGTGAGATGGGCATTTCCACCCAAAAGCTCCACGCCAGAGGCCCCATGGGCTTGGCACAGCTGGTGAGTTACAAATACATCATTCAGGGCAGTGGCCAGGTGCGCTGAACGCATCCGCTGCCCGCGATTTTCCCTTGTTAGGAAGGAGATTACCCATGGCAACCAATGTCACCAAAGAGGAACACGAGCGCAGTCGCCGCCGCCGTATGCGGCAGCTGCTGGGCGCCGGTCTGTTTGTACTGATTCTCATCGGCCTGCTGAATGTAGTCGGCGCGCTGGTGGGCGGTGTGGCTGCTCTGTTTGACGATACGGATAAAAAGTTGGAGTACGAGCAGCGGCTCCATGCACTGGTGATGTTTGACCCACTGCCCTTTGCGGCTCTGGACCAGATGGACGAGTCCACCGCAAACCTGGTGAAGGAGAGCGCCATCTGGGCTGCAATGCAGAATGCCCAGCGCACTTCCGGTGGGTTGGACAACTACCAGCGAGACCCGGACACAGACGGACTGATTCTGCCCAGCGTGGAGGTGGATGCAGCCATTGCCTCGCTGTACGGCCCGGATTATAAAATCCAGCATGGCAGCTTTCAGGGCGTGGATATGAACTACCAGTACCTGGAGGACCAGCAGGGCTACCTGATTCCCGTAACCGGCCAGGTGGGCCTGTATGCCCCCAAGGTGGAAAGCCTGAAAAAGAAGGACGGAAAACTGCGGGTGACTGTGGGCTATGTACCCACCGCAGCCCTCACCGGCGATTACAGTGTTACCAGCCCCAGCGAGCCGGTGAAGTATATGGATTATATCTTTGAAAAGAACGGCCGGGACTACTACCTGACTGCCCTGGAAACCAGCGAAAAGAAGGTGGAAGCCACCGCCACCCCGGCACCCCAGCAGAACGATGCCACCAGCCAGTTTGACCCTGCAAGTGCCCTGCTGAACAATGCATCCAGCCAGGCAGAAAGCCAGCCGGAAGAAGCAGCCTCCACAGAAAGTGAACCTGCTGCCTGAGCACAGAACCCTGCACACAAAAAAACTCCCTTACGCTTACAGCGCAAGGGAGTTTTTTTAATGGCTAAAACAGATTGCAAAAAGCGAAATTGATTTTTAAAAAGACAAAAAATCCCCCAGCCGCAGGGCCGGGGGAAAGTGCATCAGCGCAGCTCGATGGTGTAGTCAAAGCCGTATTCTGCTTTGAGAGCATCCACCTTGTCTTTGCAGTCCTCAATGAAGGTGGGAGTGTACACACTCTTGCCTTCTTTTTTGTAGTCCTCCAGAATCTGGGTCAGCTTGCTCCAAGCTTCATCCTGGCGGGACTGTGCCATGTCGTCGGGGAAGGCGATGATGAATTCACGATGTTTGGGGATGCGAGCTTTCATAATGGGAGTTCCTCCTTTAAATATGTAGCCCATTGCGCCCTGCTTCCGGTTTTGCCAAAAAGCCAAACCGGCGGAGAGGGTGCTCATTGGGCTTGATTAAGCTGCCCGAAGGGGCAGCTTGTGGCAACTATCAAAGGCCAAACAGGCGCCGGGCGTTCTGGTTGGTAACAGACAGAACGGTTTGCACATCCGTTTGGCGAATGTCCGCCAAAAACTGAGCGGTGTGGCAGATTAAGCTGGAATCACACCGCTGGCCACGGCAGGGCACAGGGGCCATGTAGGGGCAATCGGTCTCCAACAAAATATGCTCCAAATCAACGGCACAGGCGGCCTTAATGGCCCGCTTTGCACCCTGAAAGGTGAGAGCACCGCCAAACCCCAGGTACAGGCCCTGGCTGGTGAGGGCCACTGCGTCCTCGGCACTGCCGGAAAAACAGTGTACCACACCACGGGGCCGGTATTTTCGCAGCAGGGCGTAGACATCCGCATGGGCCTTGCGGTCGTGGACGATGATGGGAACATCCATCTCCACCGCCAGCTGAAGGTGCGCCTCAAAAAGGGCCAGCTGTTCCTCTTTGGGGATGGGCCAGTGGTAGTCCAGGCCGCATTCCCCCAAGGCCACCACCTTGGGATGACTGAGCAGGGGACGAATGGCTTCCAGCTCGGCTCGCCAATCCCCCGCAAACTGGGTGGTGGTGGAGCTGGTTTCTTCAATAATGCTTTCCGGGTGGATGCCCACCGCTGCATATACATAGGGCCACTGCTCTGCCAGGGCGATGCTGGCCAGGGAGGTGGCATAGTCGGTGCCGCAGTCCAGCACGCCGTCCACCCCAAGGCCGGGCAGGACCGCCAGCAGCTGCTGGCGGTCCTGGTCAAACTGGTGGCTCACATAGTGGGCGTGGCTGTCAAAAATCATGGCGTTCTGCATGGCGTTAGTGAATGCCGCTGCCGGGCTGCACATCATCCGGGAAGAACAGCACCGATGCGCCGCCGTCCGGCATATCGGCTGCCATTACCATGCCCTCGCTCACATACTTGCCCTTCATCATGGGCCGGGGAGCCAGGTTGGCAACAATGCCCACATTGCGGCCAATCAAATCCTGGGGCTGGTACCACTTGGCAATGCCAGACAGAATGGTGCGTTCCCGCTCGCCGTCAAACAGGGTCATTTTCAGCAGCTTTTTGCTCTCTTTGAGGGGCTCGCAGGTAAGCACCTTGGCAACCCGAAGTTCCACCTTACAGAAATCGTCAATGGTGATTTCCGGCAGGTGCTCCAGCTCCTGTGCAGGCTGTGCAGCGGCAGCAGGTGCAGCGGCAGCGGCCTGCTGCTGAGCTTCCTTCTGGCGGGCTTCCTGCTGGGCAGCCAGCTCGGCCAGCTCCTTAGCAGCATCAATGCGGGGGAACAGTGCCTCGCCCTTGGCCACGGTGTAGTCCTGCCGTGCGCCAAAGTGCAGGGCCTCAAAGGTCAGCTCCTGGCTGGACAGACCCAGCTGCTGGGCCATCTTTTCGGTGGTCTGGGGCAGGAAGGGGGTCAGCATGCAGGCAGCCAGCCGCAGCGACTCGCACAGGTTGTACAGCACACCGGCCAGGCGGCTGGTGTTGGCTTCGTCCTTGGCCAGCGCCCAGGGAGCGGTTTCGTCAATGTACTTGTTGGCACGCTGAATGGCTTTAAAGATTTCCTGCAATGCCTGGGGAATCAGCAGGTCGTCCATGCAGGCAGTTACCTTGCCGGGCATAGCGTTCAGGGTATCAATCAAATCCTGGTCAAACTCACCGGCAGTGCGCTGGGCAGGCAGGGTGCCGCCAAAGTATTTTTCCACCATGGCCACGGTGCGGCTCAGCAGGTTGCCCAGATCGTTGGCCAGGTCGGAGTTAATGCGGTTGATGAGGGCCTCGTTGGAGAAGATGCCGTCGTTGCCAAAGGGGATTTCCCGCAGCAGGAAGTAGCGGATGGCGTCCACGCTGTACCGGTCGCACAGAACCACAGGGTCCACCACATTGCCCTTGGACTTGCTCATCTTGCCGCCGTCCAGCAGCAGCCAGCCATGGCCGAACACCCGCTGGGGCAGGGGCAGCTCCAGCGCCATCAGCATGGCGGGCCACAAGATGGTGTGGAACCGCAGAATCTCCTTACCTACCATGTGAATCTGAGCGGGCCAGTAGGTGTTGTAATCGTTGTAGGTTTGGTTGCCGTAACCCAGTGCGCTGATGTAGTTGCTCAGTGCATCCACCCATACATACATGGTGTGCCTGGGGTCGAAGGGAACGGGGATACCCCAGGAAACGGTGGTGCGGGATACGCAGGTATCCTGCAAGCCCTGATTGATGAAGGAAATCATCTCGTTTTTACGGCTTTCGGGCTGGATGAACTGGGGGTTCTCCTGGTAGAGCTTCAGCAGCCGGTCGGCGTACTTGCTGGTTTTAAAGAAGTAAGCCTCCTCCTCAGCGTCGTAAACCGGGCCGCCGCAGTCGGGGCATTTGCCCTCTGCCAGCTGGCTGTCGGTCCAAAAGCTCTCGCAGGGCTTGCAGTAATGGCCCTTGTATACGCTCTTGTAGATGTCGCCCTTTTGGTACAGGGTTTCAAAAATCTTTTGGCAGCTTTCAATGTGGTACTGGTCGGTGGTGCGCACAAAGCGGTCGTAGCTGATGTTCATCAGCTTCCACAAATCTTTTACGCCGCCATTGCCCTCCACAATGTCGTCCACATACTGCTTAGGGGTCACGCCCTTGGCAGCAGCTTTATCCTGGATTTTCTGGCCGTGCTCGTCGGTGCCGGTCAAGAACATTACATCCCGGCCCTGCATCCGCTTAAAGCGGGCCAGCGCATCGCAGGCCACGGTGGTGTAGCTGTGGCCGATGTGCAGCTTATCGCTGGGGTAGTAGATGGGAGTAGTGATGTAAAAAGGTTTGTTTTGGCTCATGGTTTGATTTCCTTTCGTAACGGCGCTGCGAATGGAACAGCACCGGGTTTGACAGGGTGTTCGCAACTGGAACACACCACAGACTCTGCCCGGCATCCAAAAGGGGACAGGGCCTGAATTCTGAACATATTATAGCATTTTGGAACAATGCGTGAAAGAGTTTTGAGCAAAAAAGTAGGCAGGCCCGGCGGACAAAACAATTCCAGGCCCCTGCCGCAGGGCAAGGGCCTGGTGAAACATTCAGCGTTGGGGCAAAGCCCGAAGTCAGCAAGCAAGGTCAGTGAGCTGCTGCACAAATGCCTCCTGTGGTACAGTTACCTGGGTGGAAAGGGTGGCGGGGGCCTCTGGGTTTACAAAAAGGGTGTACAGATCCAGGGCCAGGGGTTCGTCCAGGCTCAGAGCGGCGTTCTCCATCATGCCATCCACCAGCTTAAAGATGCCCTGGTAGGCATACAGAGGATAGGCTGCGCCGGTGTCCTCCCGGTGTTTTACAAAAAAGATGTAGCTCTCGCCCGGCTGCGGGATGGATTGCCCGTCCACCACCTGGCGCACATACTGGCCGGCATAGCCCTGGCCGCCGTCCGGCGGCTCGTGCCCTTCCATCATGGCTGTGACCTGGGGATACTGGCTCCATTCCTCGTACAGCATCTCGCCGCCGTTCACATACAGCGGCTCATCCTGGAAGGAACCTTTGTACACCTCCTCCACCAGCGGGGTGATTTTGGTTTGCAGCATCCCATTCTCATTCACAAAAGGTTCGGTCTGCTGCACCTGGATGCGCAGGATAGCATCGGCGTCCTCCACCAGCTGGGAAAAGCTGAGGGCCAGGGTGTTGTAGTCGCCCTGGGTCGTGGCTTCCAATGCAATCTGCTTGGTGCTGGCTTTGGAGGACTCCGCAGCAGAGGCAGACACGGTACTGGCGGGCGCAGAAGAGGGGGAAGCGGCAGGGCTGCCACAGCCACTCAGGCAAACAGCGGCCACGGCAAACGAGAGAACCAGAGGGATAAAGGGTTTCATAGTGGATGCCTCCTTAGTCTGTTCAGTTAATAGTACCTACAACAACACAAAAAGATTAACGCATTGGAACAACTCTTTTCTGCTAAGCAAAGGTTACACCATAAATGTACCATGCATGAAAAAATTGTAAATTAGTTGTTGTTGATTGTTGGATTTTTTTGTATGTATGCACGATAAGCGAAAGCGTGTGTTGTTGAAGATGCCCTGTTTCCGGGAGAAAACCGGGCGACAAGCCCCTGACTGTTCCCGAATTGGCTACAAAAAATCCGCAGTACCGAACCTGTCTTCAGTACTGCGGATGTTCTTGTGAATGGGGATAAAATCTAGTACATCGGCCTTTCCTCGCATATTGGGGTGGTATCTGGCGGCGTGGGCCAAACTTCACATCTGGCCTTGGCCGAGGGAATCCGAATCTGCCATGGATGACTGTGGCGGCAGGATAGGATCTGTCGCTGGTTTGCTGTTGTTAGGGGCCAATGGCTTTTGTTGTTATAAAGAGGTTCCTTTTATAGAGGAACTACAAGAAATCATCTTGCTGTGAGAAAGTGGCCCATTTCAGCACAAGCGGCAGGCCCTGTCCTGCCCAAACTGGCCGGGTTCTTCAATTACCATGATGGTCCTGCGCTCCTTTCTTGCCTTCTGCTGTTTTGTTTCCTTTTTTAAGAAGATTCGGTAAAGCTTCCTTGTACGGAACATCGCCCGTGCCAAATGCCTATGGGGAATCTGTGGAGGCTTTGGTGAATCTTCCGAAACAAAACCGAAGTTTCTAGACCTTGGTTTGTGTCCCTTGGTGTACTTATACTATACCACCGTCAAGGCGGAGTGTATATTCGCAAACTGTATATACTTTTGTTGATTTATTTGTGCGTTTGTTGCATTGGAAAGCAGGGCGGTTTGGGTGTATAATAAAAATGTCAGAGTGTTTTAAAAGAGCACCCCGGCCCGGCAATTCCCCCTGTGTGGGAAGCCGAGCCGGGGTGCTGTTTGTTTGCGGAGGCCGCAGGGGGAGCGGAGCCAGCAGGGGCGCAGGCTTGCCCTGCCCAAGGCACAAAAAAGGCCCCGCCGGGGGCTTGTCCCGGCGGGGGATTTAAACGATGCGATGCACCAGCGGCTTACATGCTTTCGGGTACCGTTACCTTAAACATGGTAAGCACATTGGCAATAACCTGCTTTACAGCCAGGCAGAGGGCCAGACGGCCCTGGCGCATGGCAGGCTCGGCATCCTTAATGCGGCATACATTATAGAACTTGTGGAAGGCACCGGCCAGGTCGATGACATAGCGGGTGATGCGGGCGGGGTCGTAGTTTTTGGCGGCAGTAACAATCTCCGCAGGGAAGGCACTTACTGCGCGAATCAGATCCAGCTCGGCGGCCTCGGTGAAGGTGTAGCCAGCCCAGGCTTCGGGGCCCTCGTACTGAACACCCTCGCTGGCCAGCTTCTTCAGGATGGAGCAGATACGAGCGTGGGCGTACTGTACATAGTAAACCGGGTTGTCGCTGTCTTCCTTTACAGCCAGGTCCAGGTCAAAGTCCATCTGGCTGCCGGCCTCACGCAGGTTGAAGAAGAACCGGGCAGAATCGATGGGTACCTCGTCCAGCAGGTCGGTGAGGGTGATGGCCTTACCGGTACGCTTGCTCATACGCACAGGCTGGCCGTCCTTTACCAGCTTGACCAGCTGCATCAAAATTACATCCAGGTCCTCGCCGTTCAGGCCCACAGCATCCATGGCACCCTTCATGCGGGCCACATGGCCGTGGTGGTCGGCACCCCAGATGTCGATGGCTTTGTCAAAACCACGCACAGCCAGCTTGTTGTAGTGGTAGGCGATGTCGGCTGCAAAGTAGGTGGGAATGCCGTTGGCACGCACCAGAACCTCGTCCTTGGCTTCGTCCTCATCCTTGCGCTTGTTGGCAGCGCCGTACTTTTCGCTGAACTGGGCGCTCTTGTACATGATGGCGCCGTCCTCGGCCTTGTAGCAGGCGCCGCTCTCCAGCAGCTTGTCAATCACCTCCTGCACAGCGCCGGAGTCGTGCAGGGTGCTTTCCCGGAACCATACATCATAGGAGATGCGGTACTTGGCCAGATCCCGCTCCAGACCGGCGATGTTCTTGGGCAGACCGTACTGGATGAGGGCCTGCTTGCGGGTTTCCTCGTCGGCCTCCACATACTTGTCCCCCTCCAGGGCGGCAAACTCCTGGGCCAGCACCTTAATGTCCTCGCCCTGGTAGCCATCCTCGGGGAAGGGTACAGCATCCTCGCCCTTAAAGTGCTGCAGGTAACGGGCAGAAAGGCTCTTGCCAAACTTCTGAATCTGGTTGCCTGCGTCGTTTACATAGAACTCACGGGTTACATCGTAGCCAGCCCAGTCCATAACAGCGGCCAGGCAGTCGCCCAGTGCGCCGCCACGGGCGTTGCCCAGGTGCATGGGGCCGGTGGGGTTGGCGGAAACGAACTCCACATTTACCTTTTTGCCGGCGCCAAAATCCGTGCGGCCGTAGCTGTCGTTCTGAGTGGCAGCGTATACGGTGCTGGTAAACCAGGCAGGAGCCAGGAACAGGTTGATGAAGCCGGGGCCTGCAATCTCCACCTTGGCAAAGATGCTGCCCTCCAGGCTGGGCAGGTGGGCCAGCAGGGCGTCGGCAATCTGGCGGGGAGCCTTTTTAAAGGCACGGGCACCGGCCATGGCCAGGTTGCTGGCCACATCGCCGTTTTTCACATCGGCGGGAATCTCCACAATGAAGTCCGGCAGGTCGGTGGCGGGCAGGTCCCCGGCGGCCATGGCGGCCTGAGCGGCCTGGGTCAGCAGAGCACGGGCTTCGGCCAGAGCAATGGCCCGGGGGTTGTAGTTCTGGTAGGTTTCGTTCATGGAAAGCATCCTTTCTATATGGTTCGGGGGCAGCGGTGAAAGCCGCCCGCCAAAAGCGGGGTTGGTGGCACAGGCGCAATGCCTGGTTACAGAGGGGCAGACTCAGAATTTGGCTGGGCCCGGCGCACATGAATGGTTACAAGATTGCGGCTGAGTACGGTGTCCTGGTCTGCATCCAGCGTATAGCTGAAGGAGAGGGTGCCCCCCTCTGGGGTAAGGTTGTTTTCGATGGTATCGGCAGCCACGCCCAGGGATAGGGAACCGTGGCCGGTCTCGTAGTGGCACACATGGCGGGTGCCTTTTTCGATAATCAGCTGACTGGCAGCAGAACCGAAGCGAATCATAGTGACCTTGTGGCTGTCTGCTGCGGCCTTTACCGTGGTGGTACAGCCGGCATAGCCGGTGGCGTCGCTCTCCTGATAGCTGATGAAGAAGTTGGAGCCTTTTTGCACAAGGCTGCCCCGGGTGAGCAGGTCCACATGGTCCCACTCACCCTGCTGCTCCATTTTTCCGTCAATGTGAATCAGAAATTCTTCATTCATGGAATGTCCGGGTCTCCTTTAATAATTTTCGATGGCAATCTGGGTGGCCTTGCCGGTGCTGTGGGGGCCAACAAACAGCTTTACAGCAGCATCAAAGCTTTCGGCGCTGTCGCTTACATAGTAGTGGGTGCTGCCCTGGGGTGCATCCGCCAGCAGGCCCTGCTGGGTCAGCAGCTGCTGGGTTTTGCGGGCGGCCTCCTGCCCGGCATCGATGAGGGTAACCTGCGGGCCCATCACCTGCCCGATGATGTGGGCAATCAGGGGATAGTGGGTGCAGCCTAAAATAAGGGTATCCACACCCAGCTGGCGGATAGGCTCCAGATATTGCTTTGCAATGGCGGTGGTAATGGGGTCGCCAGGGCCTACATAGCCGTTTTCTACCAGGGGCACAAACATGGGGCAGCTTTTGGGGTAGATTTCCGCCTGGGGCAGCAGGGCATGAATGCGCCGTTCATAGCTCTGGCTGCGGATGCTGGCAGGGGTGGCAATTACGCCGATGCGGCCATTTTTTGTGACGGCGGCAGCGGCGGCGCAGGCAGCGCCAACCACCCCCACATAGGGCACCGGCAGCTGCTGGGTGTATTCCTTGGGCAGGGTGCTGCTTACCGTGCCGCAGGCGGCCAGAATGCACTTTACATTTTGAGAGAGCAAAAACCGGATGTCCTGCTCGGCATACTGACGGATGGTGTGGGGGCTGCGGGTGCCGTAGGGCACCCGGCCGGTATCACCAAAATATACAATGGTTTCCTGGGGCATCAGGGCCTGGAGCTGGCGCACAGCGGTCAGGCCGCCTGCCCCGGAGTCAAACACACCAATGGGCCGGTTATCCATGGCGGACCCCCGCCCGGTTCAGGGCAAGCTCAATGAGCCGGTCCACCAGCTGCTCCAGGGGCAGGCCGGCATCCTCCATCAGCTTGGGGTACATGCTGATGGAAGTAAAACCGGGGAAGGTGTTGATTTCGTTCAGCAGAATGCGGCCGTTTTCCTCCACAAAAAAGTCCACACGGGCAAGACCTTCACAGCCCAGGGCCTGGTAAGCCTTTTGGGCCTGAAGGCGCACGGCCTCCAGCTGCTGGGCATCCAGCCGGGCAGGAATCAGGGTGCTGCTGCTGCCCAGAACATACTTGTCGTCGTAGGTGTAAAAGCTCTCGCTGGCCAGAATCTCACCGGGCAGGGTGGAAACGGCGGTCTCGTTGCCCAGTACGGCACACTCCACCTCCTGGCCCTTTACAAAGCGTTCAAATACCACCTTGTTGTCCTCGGCCAGGGCCACCTGGATGGCTTGCTCCAGCTGCTGGGCATTTTCGGCCTTGCTGATGCCCACGCTGCTGCCTGCGTTGGCAGGCTTTACAAAGATGGGATAGCCCAGCTTTGCGGCCAGGCGGGCTTCCAGAGCGGCAAAGTCCTGGCATTGCAGCCGGGTGGCCCAGGTCCATTCACAGCGGTCGATGCCGGCAGCATCCATCAGGGCGTTTGCCACCGCCTTATCCATGCACACAGCGCTGGCCAGCACGCCGCAGCCCACATAGGGAATGCCGGCCAATTCCAGCAGGCCCTGCATGGTGCCGTCCTCGCCGTTTTTGCCGTGCAGAGCGGGAATGGCCACATCCATGGGCAGCGCAGCCCAGGTGCCGTTGTTGTGGCACAGCAGCATACCATGGACCGAGCGGTCCGGGCTGAGCATACAGGGCACACAGCTAGCATCCTCCTGCCAGGTGCCGTCGGCCATGGCATGGGTGGGGCCATCGTAATAAAGCCAGCGGCCATCTTTGGTAATGCCAATTTTGTAAACCCGATAGCGGGCAGGGCTAAGGCTGTCGGCAATGGTGCGGGCAGAAATACAGCTGATTTCGTGTTCGCTGGAAACGCCGCCAAACAGCAGCGCAACATTGAGTTTGTTCATATCTGCAAAAGACCTTTCTCCTCAAAAATGAAAAACGGGCCGCACCCGGCGGCAGGGCCGCAGGGTGCTATTGCTCATAGATATTTTGATATTACCATAAAAAAGTACAAAACACCATCCAAAAAACAAACTTTGTCTGACAGGCCTGGGCAGAATCCGTAAAAAAGGGGCGAAAAAGCCCTTGACGCAGCCCCGTGGGTGTGGTATAGTGAATCTACCTCATTCTGCAGGTTTATTTTTTGTGCCTTTTTTCGGGCCAAGCCTGTGATACGAGGGAGGCTAAACAAACCGTTAAATGGAGGTGCCGAAGACAATGAGAGTGAAAATCACCCTGGCCTGCACTGAGTGCAAACAGCGCAACTACAACACCATGAAAAACAAGAAGAACAGCCCCGACCGGCTGGAGATGAAGAAGTATTGCCGTTTCTGCAAGAAGCATACTGCCCATCGCGAGACCAAGTAAGAAAGGCGGGAACAACCATGGCTGACAACAATGCCAAGAAGCCCGGTTTTTTTGCTAAGGTCAAAAATTCGCTCAAGGGAATCGGAAAGTTTTTCCGTGAAACCAAGGGCGAAATGAAAAAGGTGGTATGGCCCACCAAGAGCCAGATCATCAACAACACCATTGTGGTGCTGGTGGTTGTGATTGCGGCGTCCCTGTTCATCCTGCTGCTGGATATGCTGTTTGGCGGTATCCTGCGCCTGGTGTTGGACGCTGCTGCTGGCTTGTAATGGCCCTGAGCATCAATTCTGAAAAGGCGGAGGCAAAACCGTAATGGCTGAACAGGCAATGTGGTATGTTGTGCATACCTACTCTGGTTATGAAAACAAAGTGGCCCAAAACCTTGAAACCATCGTGGAGAACCGCCGCTTGCAGGATCTGATCCATGAGGTGAAGGTCCCCATCGAGATGGTGGCAGAAATCAAGGACGGCAAGGAAAAAATGGTAGAGCGTAAGCTGTTTCCCGGCTATGTGCTGGTAAAGATGCTTATGACCGACGAAAGCTGGTACATTGTGCGTAACTGCCGTGGTGTTACCGGATTTGTGGGTCCCTCTTCCAAGCCTGTGCCCCTTTCTCAGGCCGAGGTTGACGCGCTTGGCGTGGAGACCAACTCTGAGCCTACTGTGGACTACCAGGTAGGCGACAATGTGGAAATCAACGCAGGTCCTCTGGAGGGCTTCGTGGGTATGGTGGAAGCCATCGACATGGAGAAACGCAAGGTCAGCGTAAAGGTTTCTATGTTTGGGCGTGAAACGCCCGCTGAACTGGAACTCAACCAGGTAAAACCCCTGTAAGGTTCCGCAATTTATCGTCCCCTTATGGTAAGAGCCGCTATGGTGCGGTTTTTATAGGGCGTTGGCGGCCGCCAATGCCCGTGGGAGGGCCGGACAGCCCGGCCCGCTAGCTTACCACAAATTTTGGAGGTGCATTTCAAATGGCGCAAAAAGTAACTGGCTACATTAAGCTGCAGATCCCCGCCGGCAAAGCGACTCCGGCTCCCCCGGTTGGCCCTGCTCTGGGTCAGCACGGCGTGAACATCATGGCGTTCACCAAGGAATTCAACGAGCGTACCCAGAAGGACATCGGCTATGTGATCCCCGTTGTGATCACCGTTTACGCTGACCGTTCCTTCAGCTTCATCACCAAAACTCCTCCGGCCCCTGTGCTGATTAAGAAGGCTTGCGGCATCGAGAGTGGTTCCGGCGTTCCCAACAAGACCAAGGTGGCTTCCATCACCAAGGCTCAGCTGGAAGAAATCGCTAAGACCAAGATGCCCGACCTGAACGCTGCCAACCTGGAGAGCGCTGTCAGCATGATCGCCGGCACCTGCCGCAGCATGGGTGTTACCGTAACCGAGTAATCACCCCGCTGGATTCGTGGGAGGAACTTAAATCCGATCGACCACACAGGAGGAAAAAGTAATGAAACATGGTAAACACTATGTCGACAGCGCAAAGCTGATCGACCGCTCTAAGCTGTATGAGGCCGACGAGGCTCTGGCTCTGTGCTGCCAGACCGCTAAGGCAAAATTCGACGAGACCGTTGAGCTGCATGTTCGTCTGGGCGTTGACAGCCGTCACGCTGACCAGCAGGTTCGCGGCGCTGTTGTGCTGCCTCACGGTACTGGCCGTGATGTGCGCGTTGTTGCTATCTGCAAAGGCGACGCTGCCAAGGCTGCTGAAGAAGCTGGCGCAATGCTGGTTGGCGATGCTGATATCATCGCTAAGATCCAGAACGAAGGCTTCATCGATTTCGACGTGCTGGTAACCACCCCCGACATGATGGGTCAGGTTGGCCGCGTTGCTAAGATCCTGGGTCCCCGTGGCCTGATGCCCAGCCCCAAGGCTGGTACCGTTACCCCCGATGTTGGCCGTGCTGTTGCTGAGGCCAAGGCTGGTAAGATCGAGTACCGTCTGGACAAGCAGAACATCATCCATGTGCCCGTAGGCAAGGCCAGCTTCGGCGCTGAGAAGCTGGAGGAGAACGTTCGCACTCTGATGGAAGCCATCGTAAAGGCAAAGCCTGCCGCTGCGAAGGGCCAGTACATCAAGAGCGCTACCGTGGCTACCACCATGGGCCCCGGCATCAAGATGAACGGCGCTAAGTTCGGCGGCTAATTCTTGAAAGCCATACAGCGTTTTTGCTGAATTTGTCTAATAACCCGGCTCTGCTTTGGCAGGGCCGGGTTTTAGTATATTAGGTAGCGGAATAGCCGGAGCTGATTTTTTGCAAAGGCTGGTTCCAATTGTGCAGCTATGGGATAGAGTATGAAAGAGAGAACGCAGGATGGCAGAGTTTGACCATGCGTTGCGGAAGCATCTGGACCAACTGCACACCACAAAGCTGGGCGCAGAAAGGGCAAAAACAAATTAATCCCTGGACGGCGACCATGTGGCAGAATGATGCAAAAACAAATGACGCTGCCCCCAAACGATTCTTGCAAGGCGGGCTAAAAACTGGTATGCCCAAACAAAAGAGTGCATGATTGCCGTGAACGCCCACAGCTATCCCATCATTACAGCACACCGAGGCAAATAAACAGGGAATGCAATAAAAATAATTTGAAAAACCAAAAAAAGTTGCAAAAAATCCTTGACTTAACCCCTTAATACATGATACAATACTCTTGCTGTTTTTAAGACAGCAGGTGCTCATTGATTTAGCATAAGAGGCCAAGCCGCCCGCCTGCCGAGAAGCTGCATGAATCTACAACTGTGTATTTTTATGCCCCTTTTTCGGTATGCGCCGGGAAAGGGGCTTTTTACTGCAAGTAGAAATTACGAAGGTTTGAAACGAGGTGAATCGAAATGCCCAGTGCAAAAATTCTGAGCGAGAAGCAAGCTTATGTTGCTGCTCTGAAAGAAAAGATTGCCGCTTCTGTTGCTGGTGTAGTTGTTGACTACAAAGGCATCAACGTAGCCAACGATACCAAGCTGCGTAAGGAGATGCGTGAGGTAGGCGTTGAGTATGCTGTTGTAAAGAACACCATGCTGCGCCTGGCCCTGAAGGATACCGAGCTGGAGGGTGTATGCGAAGTGCTGGAAGGCACCACCGCTATTGCCATCGCCAACGAGGATCCCATGGCTGCTGCCCGCATCCTGTGCAAGTACGCCGATTCTTCTAAGGGCGCTTACAGCGTGAAGATTGGCTACATGGAAGGCAAAGTAATGCCCAAGGAAGAGGTTGAGGCTATCGCTAAGCTGCCCAACCGCGAAGGCATGCTGTCCATGTTCGCCGGCGCACTCACCAGCACCCTCAGCGGTCTGGCTGTTGCTATGCAGGCTTACGCCGACAAGTGCGAAGAGGAGCCCGCTGCTTAATCGCAGTGCTCCTTTATCCGAGCGGTGTGCCTAGCTGCTGCCGCTGAATCCATTTTTAAATTTAAATTAAGTACATTGGAGGTATATCACAATGGCTTCTGAGAAAATCACCAAAATCATTGACGCTGTTAAAGAGCTGAGCGTTCTGGAGCTGAAGGAACTGATCGACACCTACTGCGAAGAGTTCGGCGTTTCCGCTGTTGCTGCTGCTCCCGCTGCTGCCGCTGCTGCTGCTCCCGCTGCTGAGGAGAAGACCGAGTTCGACGTTGTGCTGGCTGAAGTTGGCGCTAACAAGATGGCTGTTATCAAGGCTGTTAAGGAAGCTACCGGTCTGGGCCTGAAGGAAGCTAAGGAAGCAGTTGACGGCGCTCCCAAGACCCTGAAAGAGGGCGCTTCCAAGGCTGACGCTGAGGAAATCAAGAAGAAGCTGGAAGAGGCTGGCGCTAAGGTTGAGCTGAAGTAAGTTCTTCTTAGAATCGTTTGAGCATCTGCATGAACCGGGTGGAAGGCACTATGCCTTCTGCCCGGTTTTATTTTGTTTGTGCCGGTGCAAAGATTGGGGGCTGGCCTTGCCCTGGTGTGCAAAATCGCTGTTTTTTGGGGTGTGGAGTAAAAGCTGCGGTGATGCAAAAACACAACCATAGTCAAAGGGTGCTTCAAGCAAATGCCCCGTTGCGGCCAAGGGGGCAAGAGTGCAGAAACCAGCCAACGATTACAAACAAAACAAGGGCTTGCAGAATGGGCAAATTCGCCCTCTGTAAGCCCTTGTTTTATTGCGCAGGGGAAAGAGAACAGCCCCAGCCGGTGCGCCCCATATGCGGCAGATTCCGGGCCTTTGCGGGTGTGTTTTGTGCAGCATGAGGGCTGTTGCCCCGGTTCTGCCCTTTGGCAAATATCCCGCCCTGCAAAAAACTGCTGGGTGGCTTCCCCAGTAGTGGAGCTGCCAGGTTCCCTCTGATCCTGCCCTGTAAAGCCCAAGGGCCGGTTACTGGGTGGCATCCGGCAGCTGTAAGGGCGGGCCAGAGGCTCTCTGGCACCAAAGCCGCAGCCGCTCCAAACTGCGTACCAGCATAAAGCCGGGCAGGCAGAGCAGCAGCCAGTAGAGGGTGTACCGGGGGCAAATTTGTCCCCAAAGATTGCCCCATTCCTGGGAGTAATCCCACACATCCAGCCCCAACACAACATTGCATAGCAGCCCGAATGCCAGTTCAATGGATGTAATCACCAAAGCACCCACCCCACAGCGGCCCAGCAGGGGCAGGCGGCGGGGCAGGGCTTCATCCAGCAGGCCCAATAGCACCAGGCAAAGCCCGCCTGCCAGCAGCATGGACCAATGAGTACGCCCCCGGTACAGCAGTTCAATCTGCCCGTATCCAAAGGCGCCAATGCAAAATAAAACACACGATTTCCACATACCCTAAAACTCCTTTGCAACTTAGTATGCCCCTGTTTGGGCAGCTTTATTGCAGGAACAGCGGCAGCTGGGCAAAAGTGCGATGAGGGGCAAAGCAAAACCCTCCTCCCTTGCTGGCAAGGAAGGAGGGTTATTTGTTGTGTATCAGGCGGGCATCGATGGCCCCAAAGCTATTTTGTAAGACCCACAGAAGGGGGTGTTGTTTGGGGGAATGAGGGACTCACAAAAATTGCTTTCAGCTTGGACAAGGCCCGTGGGCCGCTGGCAGCAAAAGCTTGTAAAAGGCTCAGGGAGTGGGCTGCTGGGGCCCAGAGGACTGGGCGGGGCTGGTTACATGAAGCTGGGTGAGCATCTGGTGCTGGCAGTCCCACAGCTTTTGGGAAAGGTCCACATAGTAACGGTGGGGGAACTCAAACCGGCGCATTTCCTCCCACAGATGCTCAATCTGGTGGGCGCAGCGCTGGCGAATTTCATGGGTGGTGGGCCGCTGGTACACCAGCTTGCCCTCCTGGTAAATGGGGGTGGTAAGGCAAACGGCGGTGCAGTTGGTGTAGGTACGCTGCTTCCAGGTCTGGAAGGGGTCAAACAGGGTGAGCCCTTCGCCCACTTCTACCTCCTCGTCAAAGACGGTGAGATAGTCCGCCATGGCTTTTTGGGTGTAGTTATCGTAGATGCGCCACACCTTTTTTAACAGGGGAATGGTGAGTTTTTCAATGCTTTCACTCACCTTGATTTTGGGCTGATACTCCTGGCCGTCCTTTACAGCGGCCAGCTTGTATACACCGCCGAACACCGGGTCGCTTTTGGCAGTAATCAGGTTTTCGCCAATGCCAAAGCTGTCCACCTTGGCGTCCTGCAAAATCAGATCCCGCACAATGTACTCATCCAGGCTGTTGGAGGCGCAGATGGTGCAGTCGGGGTAACCGGCCTCGTCCAGCATTTTGCGGGCCTTTTTGGAAAGGTAAGCAATATCGCCGGAATCAATGCGAATGCCCTTGGGCCGCTTGCCCAGGGGTTTGAGTACCTCGTCAAACACACGGATGGCATTGGGTACGCCGCTTTTCATCACATTGTAGGTATCCACCAGCAGCACACAGGAATCCGGGTAAAGCTTTGCGTAGGTTTTAAAGGCTTCGTATTCGCTGGGGAACATCTGTACCCAGCTGTGGGCCATGGTACCGGAGGCAGGAATGCCAAAGTCCCGTGCAGCCATCACACAGCTGGTGCAGGCGCAGCCTGCAATGTAAGCGGCCCGTGCACCGTATACAGCAGCGTCATACCCTTGTGCACGGCGGGCACCAAATTCCATCACAGGGCGGCCCTGGGCACTGCGTACAATGCGGTTTGCCTTGGTGGCCACCAGGCACTGGTGGTTGATGGTGACCAGCAGCAGGGTTTCCAGCAGCTGGCATTCAATGGAGGGGCCTTCTATCGTCACAATGGGTTCCCGGGGAAAGATGGGTGTGCCTTCCGGAATGGCCCAGATGTTGCAGTGCAGGGTGAAGTTGGCCAGATACTCCAAAAAACGCTCGTTGAATACCCCTGTATTGCGCAGGTATTCAATGTCGTCCGGGGTGAATTTCAGGTTTTCCACCGCTTCAATGAAGGTATCCAGCCCGGCCATAATGGCAAAGCCGCCTTCATCGGGAATTCGGCGGAAGAACATATCGAACACGCTGATTTTATCTTGGTAGCCTTCTTCCAGATAGCCTGCGGCCATGGTCAGCTCGTAGAAATCCAGAATGGTGGCAAGGTTGCGTTTTACATCCAGCATAATAATACCCACTCTCTTTTAGGATTGGCCCCTGGGACAGGGGGGAAGGGGCAGGCTGTAAGCCTGCGGGCGTTTGGGGCAGCGTTTACAGGGAACGGCGCCGGGTCCGCTTGGATTTGCCTTGTTTAGACTGAGCGCCAAAAAACAGCACCACATACAGCACCACCGTTGCCGCACTTACGCACAAAAGCACCTTGAAGTAAAGGCTGCCAAAAAACTCGCCAATTTTGGAGATAGTGAACAGCAGCTCATTGCGGGAAAGGTCCCGGTCGGCGGTGAGTTCCACCACGCCGATTACCTGACCGGAGAGAGAGACTGTTACCGTGCCCAACACATCGCCCTTGTGGATGGGGGCAGAAACGGATTCCGGCAGCTGGAAGGTTTTTTGGGTAACGGTCTCATCTGCACCCAGGGGCAGAATGGTCATCATGTCATCGGCGGGATACAGCATGACCGTATCTGCATCGGTGGAGTACTTCACCTTTACCTCTGCCAGGGGTTCGCCCACCTGCATGGCAGGCTGAATGGCAAAGCTCTCGTACACCCAGTCCATCACCTGGGCGGTTTCAATCAGGGCGGGGCGTTTGGTGGGGTAGCCGTAGGAATCCAGGCTGATGGGGCTGTTGAGCACCACGCTGATGTAGGTCTCGCCTGTTTCGGGGCTTACATGCCAGCTGGCAAAGTTCTGCCAGTCCTCCAGGGTTCCGGTTTTACCGCCCTTGCAATAGTCCCGGTAATACTCTGCGCCCAGCTGCTGATCTGCCATGCGGTTGGTGCTGAACAGGTTGTAGGTTCCGGCAGCGTAGCGGGTGCTGCCGCCGTCCTGGCCCATGTCAAATTTCAGGGTGGACATGGCTTCTTTCAGCACATCAAAGCTCATGGCGTAGCGCAAAATCAGGTACATATCCCGTGCGGTGGTCACATTCTCCAGACTCATGCCCACCGGGTCCACAAAATGGGTGGAGGTGCAGCCCAGCTCCTTGGCCTTGCTGTTCATCTGGTACACAAAGTTGCTGATGCTGCCGCCGCTTACCGTGTTGGCAATAATCATGGTGGCATCCGCCGCACTGGGCAAAAGGCTTGCGTACATCAGGCTGCGCAGGGTGTGGGGTTCCCCCATGCGGATGTCCGCCGTGGCCATGCCCTGGCCATAGAGGGTATCCCGGATGGAGGAGGTAAGCTCGCCTTTTACGGTATCCAGCTGATCGCCGCATTGCTCCACCAGCAGAATGTTGGCCATGAGCTTGGTAAGGCTGGCAGCGGGCAATACATCCTCGCTGTTGTAGTCGTATACAATGATGTTGGTATCGGTGTTTACCACATAAGCCCCCTTGGCTTGCAGCTGAAAGGGTGCCTCAAAACCCGCTGCGTGGGCGGGTGTGACCAACACACTGACCATCACCAGAAAGCAAACAAACGAAGCAGTGATTTTTTTCATGTGGACTTTTCCTTTTGAAAGCATTAAAATAAAAGATACGAGCCTTGGCCCCCAAAGCAGAGGCAGACCGGCCCGTTTTGCAGAATACGAGAAAGCGCACCCCAACAAAAGCAGGGGGGAGCACTTATCCCATATTATAGCATTGTTTCGGGGGTTAATAAAGTATTTTTAACAGGAAAGGTGGCAGGTCCAGCTTGATTTATGTCACAGGAGACATCCACGGAGAGTTGGAGCGATTTAAAGAGAAACCCTTGCGCAAGCTCACCAAAAAAGACACCCTGGTGGTGTTGGGGGATTTTGGATTTTTGTGGACCGGCAGCAAGCAGGAGCAAAAAAAACTGCGCTGGCTGCAAAAACGCCGCTATCAGCTGCTGTTTGTGGATGGATGCCACGAAAATTTCGACCTGCTGAGCCAGTACCCCTTGGTGGAGTATGCGGGAGGCATGGCCCGGCATCTGGGGGGGAATTTGTACTACATTCAGCGGGGCAGCGTGCTGAACATTGAAGGCAAGCGGCTGCTGTGCTTTGGCGGCGCAGAAAGCTGGGATAAGGAAGACCGGGACGAGGGCGTGAACTGGTGGCGGCAGGAGCTGCCCACCAGCCAGGAGCTGGAAGGCTGTGTAAAAAATCTGGATGCCTGCGGCTGGCAGGTGGACTACATCCTCACCCACGATGCACCCCTGCGCATTCTGGAGTTTGCCCAGTGGATGCAGGGCCAGCCCAACTGGCTGCATACCTTTTTTAACCAGATTATGGATAAGGCCCAGTACAAAAAGTGGCTGTTTGGCCGGTATCACAAGGACCGGAGCCTGGGCAACAAGACCCAGGCGGTGTTCTGCGATCTGATTGCGCTGGAGCAGTAAGGCTGTGCCTTTACAGCATGGGCTGCCGGGTCCAGATTCAAACCAGAAGTCCCTGCAAAGCAACAGGATAAAAGCCCTCATCCGGTGGAGTTTTCCACAGGATGAGGGCTTTTGTGTTGAAAACCGGAGCCGCCGTTAGTTGAATGTAGTGCGCTCAAACAGGTGCTGTACCTGAGCGGCCAGCACAGCGTGTTCCGGAGCGGCCAGTTTGGGGTCCTGCTGCAAAATTTCATGGGCACATTGCTGGGCCGCTTCCAGGGTGCGGGTGTCGTTCATTAAATCGGCCAGCTGCAAGGTGGGCAAGCCATGCTGCCGGTCTCCAAAAAAATCACCGGGGCCCCGGTGCTCCAGGTCATACCGGGCAACCTCAAAGCCATCCTGGGTATGGCACAAAAAACGCAGCCGGTCCCGCACCGATTCGCTGCCGTGGTCGCTTACCAGAATACAGTAGGCTTCGCCGCCGCCCCGGCCCACCCGGCCCCGCAGCTGGTGCAGGGCAGAAAGACCGTACCGCTCGGCATTTTCAATGACGATGACGGTGGCATTGGGCACATCCACACCCACCTCAATAACGGTGGTGGAAACCAGTGCATCCAGCCGGCCGGCCTTAAAATCTTCCATGACCTGGGCTTTTTCCTTGGGTTTGAGTTTTCCGTGCATCAAGCCAATGCGCCGGTGGGGCAAAAGAGCCTGGGCTACATCGGTAAAATAGGTGGTAACAGCATGAAGCTGGTCGGCGCCGGGCATCTCGCTTTCGCTCTCCTCCACCAGAGGGCACACAATGTAAGCCTGGTGGCCCAGGTCCATCTGCTGGTCAAGAAAGTGGTACATATCCTGCCGCTTTTTGCCGGTGACAGCGTAGGTTTTTACGGGTTTGCGGCCAGGGGGCAGCTCGTTCAGGATGGAAATATCCAAATCGCCGTACATCAAAAGCCCCAGCGTGCGGGGGATGGGGGTAGCACTCATAACCAGCACATGGGGTGCATGGGATTTATCCGCCAAAAGCCCTCGCTGGCGCACGCCAAAGCGGTGCTGCTCGTCCACCACGGCAAAGCCCAGCCGGGCAAACTCCACCCCGCTGCCAATAACGGCATGAGTGCCCACCACCAGATGGGCCTGGCCGGTGGCAATGGCTTGCAGGGTAGTGCGCCGCTGGGCCGCTTTCATGCCGCCGGTGAGCAGGGCCACCTGAATGCCAAAGGGGGCCAAAAAGCCTTGCAGGGTGGCGGCGTGCTGGCTGGCCAGAATCTCGGTGGGGGCCATCAGGGCGCTTTGGTAGCCGTTCTGGGCGGCCATGTATACCCCGGCGGCAGCCACCAGGGTTTTGCCGCTGCCAACATCCCCCTGGAGCAGCCGGTTCATGGGCTGCTTGCCGGTCATGTCGGCGCAGATTTCCTCGGCGGCCTTGCGCTGGGCACCGGTGGGGCTGAAGGGCAGACTTTCCCAAAAGGAGGTAAGCCCGGTGGGCCGCATGGGTGCACCGGAACGGGTCATGCCACGGCTTTTGAGCAGGCTCAGGCCAATCTGCAGGGTAAACAGCTCCTCAAACACCAGCCGGCGGCGGGCGGCGGCCAGGGCTTGGGGAGAGGCAGGCTTGTGAATGTTGCGCACGGCGGTCCATTTATCCGGCATACGGAACCGGGGCAAAAAATCCTCCGGCAGGGGTTCCGGCAGAGGGTCGGCCACGGCCAGCGCACTCTGTACACAGCGGGCAATCTGGCCGCTGCCCAGCCCCTCGGTTTGGGGGTAGATGGCTACCAGGGGGGTGCGGTCCACCTCTGCCTGGGTGCGGACGGTGGGGTTTACCATCTCCCGGCGGGTGAGGGTGCCTTTCACCCGGCCTTCAAAGTAGTATTCCTGGCCCACCAGCAGTTTATCTGCCGCAAACTGGGTGTTGAACCAGGTGAGGGAGAGGGCGGCGGTGTCGTCTGCTGCCATTACCTGCACCATCACCCTGCCGCCTGGCAGGCGCACGGCGCCCTTTTTGGTCATAACAGTGGCCTTAACCACCGTGTCGGTGTCGTAGGGGGCCTGGGCTACCGGACTGGGCTGGGTGTAATCCACATACCGGCGGGGATAATGGCAAAGCAGTTCCTCCAGGGTAAAAACACCAAGCCGCTCAAACCGCTGGGCGGTTTTGGGGCCAACACCTTTTACATACTGTACCGGGGTATCGCCACGCATGAACGCTCACTCCTTTCGGGGATAAAACAGCCCCCGGCTTCGGGCAAAGCCGAGGCCGGGGGCTGGCAGATACAAAACGAATTACTCCACGCTGATCATGTAGTAATACACCGGCTGACCGCCGTTGATGAGGGTAACCTCCACATGGTCGCCCAGCTTGGACTGCACCAGCTCCAGAGTGCGCTGTGCGTCTTCCTCGCTTACATCGCAGCCGGAAATCAGGGTCACAAAGCTGGTATCCTTCTTAACCATGCTCCGTGCCAGACGGCAGGTGACCTTGTCAATGTCGGTACCCAGCTGCACGATTTTGCCGTTTTCCATGCCCATGATTTCGCCCTTTTTGATTTTGTGGCCGTCAAAATCGCTGTTGCGGGCGGCGAAGGTCACAAGACCGGTGCTCACCTGCTCGGCAGCCTGCATCATGGCAATGGCGTTGGCGTCAATGCCAGCGTCCGGGTCAAAGCTCAGCATGGCGGTAATGCCCTGGGGCACGGTGCGGGTGGGCAGCACCACAATGCGGCGGTCGGCCAGATTCTGGGCCTGTTCCGCAGCCATGATGATGTTTTTGTTGTTGGGCAGCACAAACACGGTTTTGGCCGGTACGCTGTGCACAGCAGCCACAATGTCCTCGGTGGAGGGGTTCATGGTCTGACCGCCGGATACCACGGCGTTAACGCCCAGGTCCTGGAACACCGCAGCCAGACCCGCACCAGCGGCAATGGCCACAAAACCATATTCCTGTTCCGGGTCCACCGCTGCGTACACAAAGGGATTGGAGGGTTCGGCCTGCTCGGCCTCCTTCTGCTTTTCCAGGCCCTTGCCCTGCTTCTGGCGGGCCAGGAACTGCTCGTGCATATTCTCAATCTTAAAGTCGGTAAGGTAGCCGTACTGGATGGCATGGCTCAGGATTTTGCCGGGGTCGGCGGTGTGCACATGGCAGTTGATGACATCGTCGTCCTCAATGACTACAACGCTGTCGCCGTTGCTCTCGCAGAAGGCCCGCAGCTTATCGCTGGAGACACCGGGGTTTTTGTTCACCAGGAACTGGGTGCAGTAGCCGTTCTTGATGTCCTCTACCTTCATCAGGTCGTCGCTGAACACGCCCTTGCCGGCAGCGTCGCTGGAGAGCTTTGCCTTGTTCTGGGTGTTTTCTTCGCAGGCAATCACCTCGCCGCCTTTGAACACCACATCCATGCCCTCAAAAATTACCAAAAGACCCTGACCGCCAGCATCCACTACACCGGCCTTTTTCAGCACGGGCAGCTGGTTGGGGGTGTTATCCAGCGCACGCTGGGCAGCGGCCAGCACCAGAGTCCACAGCTCGTTCACATCGGCAATGCCGCTGGCAGAAGCTTCCTCGCTGGCCACACGGGCCACGGTGAGCATGGTGCCCTCGGTGGGCTTCATTACAGCCTTGTATGCGCCCTCCACGCCCTTTTCCAGTGCCAGCACCAGGTCGGCAGCATTGGCGGTCTGCTTGCTTTCCAGAGCCTTGGAAAGACCACGGAACAGCAGGCTGGTAATAACGCCGGAGTTGCCCCGGGCGCCCCGCAGCATGGCAGAAGCGGCAGTTTTGGCAGCATCGGCCACGGTGCAGTCATCGGCCAGGGAGGCCAGCTCCCGTGCAGCTGCACTCACAGTCATGCTCATGTTGGTGCCGGTATCGCCGTCCGGAACAGGGAACACATTCAGTTCGTCCACCCGGCTGCGCTGGTTGGAAATGTTGTTGGCGCCGGAAATAATGGCATCACGCAGGATTTTGCCTGTAATCATAATTGTTGTACACCTCATGTAAAAAGTTCAGTTTGGGGAACGGCTGCTGCCGTTCCGGCGGGCAGGGGATGGTTAGTCCGCCACAATGTCATCCACCGAAACCTCAATGCGTGCCACAGACAGACCAGTGGCATTTTCCACCTCGTGCTTTACCTTGTGGGCAATGCTCTGCACCATGCTGGCAATGTTCAGACCATAGGCCACCTTGATGTGCAGCTCAATGGTGAGCTGGTTATCGTGCTGGGTTACCCGCACGCCTTTTTCAGGGAAATCATGGCCAAATACCAGGCTTTTCAGGTCGTCGGCGTGGCCGCCGGTGGCCATACCGGCCACGCCATAGCAGCTGCGTGCCGCATAGCTTACCAGTTCGGCAAAATAATCCGAAGTCATGCTGATACTGCCCAGAGGGGTTTTCAGTGCGATCATAGAGTACCGCTCCTTTCCAGAGTTGCCGGGCCGCAGGCCCAAACAAAAAATCAAGTGCCCTGGTCGAACCGGATGTTCTCCAGGGAATAAAACACATCGCTCAGTGAGCAGTCCACGCCGGAAACCCACCGGTCGTGCACCACGGTACCACTGCGCCACAGCAGGGGCACCAGAGGCATTTCGGCGGCAAAGGCCTGTTCAAAGGCGCCCGCAGCCGAAGCATCCGCCTTGAAAGCGGCGTATGCAGCAGCCAGTGCATCGCTTTGCACAATGCCCCAGCTGGCCTGCCCCTGATGGAAAAAGGGGCTCATATCCATATTATTATACAACTTGACCTCGCCAATGTACAGGTCAAAATCACCAGCCGCGATTTTTTCACAATAAGCGGTAAAATCCGACTGTTCCTCCAGCACGGTGTAAATGCCGCAGGCGGCCAGCTGTTCCTTCAGCAGGCTGGCGGCATACCGCTTGTAGGTGCTGCCGGAGTACACCAGCAGCCGCAGCTCCAGCCGTTTGCCGTCGCTGGTTTGGTAATAGCCGGTTTGGGGGTCCTTTTGGTAGCCCCACCCGGTGAGGATTTCATCTGCCTGCTGGGCAGTAAGTTCCTCCTGAGCCAGAATAATATGCTGGCTGCGTACACAGTCGTAATAATCGTTGATGATGCCGGTGGCAGGGTATGCCCGGCCGTAAAAACTCTCCTCGGCCAGCTGCCGGCGGCTGATGATTTTGCTCAGGAATGCCCGGCCCTCAGAGGTGGTGAGCAGCAGGGATTTTTGGTCGCCCGGTGTGCCGTTAACCCCTAAAAACACCAGGTTGTTGGTTTTGTAGTAGCTGGTACGGCTGGATACGCTGGAGCTGGACTGGGCGGTTTCGCTGGCGGTGTACAGGTTAATGCGGCCCATGGACAGGCCGGACACCATTTCGTCGTAGCCGCTTACCTCCACCAGCTGGATGGTATCGGGGCCGGCGGTATCCAGGGTGGCATAGCTGTTTTTTACCAGGGTGGAGGAATCCGCCCCATAAGTATAGCGGCCGCTTGCAGTGGGCTGGGAAAGGCCGGTTTCCGCAGCTTTCAGCACCGGAATATCACAAAGGTAGGCAAACAGGGAGTCCGGGCTGGAAAGCTGCACCAGCACGGCATCCCCTTTTGCCTCCACCGCCTGCACAGCGGCAAACCGGGCTGCATATCGTGTGCTGGTACGGGCTGCTTGCAGGCTTGCAGCCACATCCTGGGCGGTAATGGGGGTTCCATCGGCAAACTGGCAGCCGCTGCGCACAGAAATGGTCACCGTGTTGCCGGTGCACTGCACCGAGCTGGCAATGCGGTAATCCAGCTGCATATTGGGATCAATCTCCACCAGTTTTTCAAACAAAAGGCTGGCATTCTGGGCCACCAGGGTGGAGTCGGTAAGATAAGGGTTATAGCCGCTGCCAGGAGTGTGACCCAGCACCAGGGTGTTGTGACGCTGGGGAGCGGCAGAGGGGCTGGGGGCGGCACTGACCACCGGGGCCGTGCTGCTGTCACTGGAAGGGGAGCCGGAACAGCCTGCCAAAAGCAGGGCGCAGAGCACCGCACACAGAGCGGTCTGGTTCCAACGGCGGGGCATATACACACATCCTTTGCAAGTGGGATATAATACAGTACAGCATAGCATAAAACGGCTGTTTTGACTAGCCAAAACCCAAAAAACAGCAAGGCTGTGCCGCAGCAAAGGGGTTTGCTGTTGGGGCAGCACACCCCGCAATACAGGCCCAAAGGCTCCGGCGGTACAGGGGGACAAAATTTTCCGCAATGGTTTTCCAAAATATCCGCTGGTGCACCAAAGATTGACCGTGCTTTGCGGTTCGTTCCACAAAAATTTCCGGCACACTTCATCCCCTTGGCGTAATGCGGCGCTGCCTGTGGGAAAGAAAGCAAAGGATACTCGACTTTATTTCATAAGTTTTTCATATCCTTTGCCGTGGGATGTGCTACAATACAGAGGGTACCCCGGCAGCAGAGCAGCCTGCACCGGGAAACCCAACGGCTTTGAGCCAGTCCGGTTAAATGACCGGTTCAATATAGAACAAAAAAGTGAGGTTATCGCTGTGAATCTGCTGTTTTTTTTAACGCCAAAACAGGATGTAGCCTTTTTGTACGATGATTTTACCCTGCGTCAGGCTTTGGAAAAGATGGAATACCATCGCTATTCCACCATCCCGGTGCTGAACCGTGCCGGAGAGTATGTGGGCTCCATGACCGAGGGTGATCTGCTTTGGGGCATCAAAAACCAGGGCATCCGGCTGGAGGATGCAGAGGAAGTGAGCATCCGCAGCATTCCCCGCAAGCGGGATTACAAGCCGGTGTCCGTTACCACCAAGATGGAGCAGCTGGTGGCTGCCGCCATGACCCAGAACTTTGTGCCGGTGGTGGATGACAAAAAGAGCTTTATCGGCCTGGTAAAGCGGAATGCCATCATTCAGTATTGCTACGACCGATACCGTGCCTGCACACCGGAACTGAGCCCTCTGGAGGCAGGCGCCCACTCAGGAATCAACTAAGGAGGTACTACCATGAACCAGTACGAAATGATTCAACCCAGCCAGATTCAGGGCAATCCCTTTGCACTGCTTGGCAGTCATTGGGCCCTGGTAACCGCAGGCACCCAGCAGGATTTAAACACCATGACCGTGAGCTGGGGCGCCTTGGGCGTGATGTGGGGGCAGGATGTGGTGCAGATTGTGGTGCGCCCCCAGCGGTATACCAAGGAATTTGTGGACCGCACCGGCCGTTTTACCCTGAGCTTTTACGGCCCCGAGTACCGCCAGGCCCTGGCCCATCTGGGCAAGGTGAGCGGCCGGGAGGAAGATAAAATCAAAACCGTGGGCTTTACACCCAAGATGTTTGGCCAGGCCCCGGCCTTTGAGCAGGCAGAATTGGTGCTGGATTGCCAGGTGTTGTATACCCAGACCATCGACCCCGCCGGTTTTATGCCCGGCACCGACTGCGACGAAAAATGGTACCCAAATAAGGATTACCACATCGTGTATGTGGCCCGGATTGGGGGAGTCTGGCAGAAAAAGGCTGGCCTGTAAGGCTCGCTAAAGCCCCATCAATCAAAAAGCACCCGGCTTGCAGCAGCCGGGTGCTTTTTTTGCGTTTTAAAAGTCCGTATTATAGGACATTGTTTGTGGTATGCTGGATACATAACACAAACCAGCCAACGGCATACAGGGCCAGGCCAGCCCACGGAAAGCAGGGTGGGTGCACAGGGAAGGAGAGGCAGAACAGCTATGGAATTTGAAATTCGCAGCGTGGGCAGTCATGTGGAGGTATACAGCCGCAGCGGAGTATTTTTGTTTTCGGCAGATACCGCACGGGAGGCCCTGGAGGAACTGGGCCAGGCAGGCTGAGCCGCAGATAAAAAAGCAGGAGCCTTTTGCAAGGCTCCTGCCAAAACAGGGAATATAGCTTGAATCAAACATAGAACAGCATGGTGCTGTAACTGGGCAGGGGCCAATGCTCCCGGCCGCAGATGGACTCGGCGGCATCGGCGGCGGCCCGCAGGTCTGCCATGGCAGGCAGTACCTGGTTGCGGTAAGCCCGGCCAGCTTCCAGCGAAGTCTTGCAGGCTTCGGCCTTTTCCACACAGGCTTCCAGGCGGTCGGCTGCATCGCTCATGGCATCGGTGTAGTTGGTCAGCTGGCGCAGCACCTTTTCCTCTGCCTTGCAGCTGATGCCAGGGCAGGCCTTCTGCTTGTGCACAATGCCGGTGGCAATGGTGTCCATGTAGCTGCTGGCGGCAGGAATCAGCTGGCGGCGGGCCATTTCCAGCATGGTAACGGCTTCGATGTGGCGCAGCTTGGCGTAATGCTCCAGCTTTACCTCGTAACGGCTGCGGCACTCGGCTTCGCTGAGAACGCCCATCTGCTCAAACAGCTGGATGTTCTTGGGAGCCACGATGGCACCCAGGGCCTCAATGGCGCTGGGCTCGTTATACAGACCCCGGCGGGCTGCTTCTTCCTCCCACTCACGGCTGTAACCGTTGCCATTGAAAATTACACGCTTGTGGTCCCGAATGGTGCGCTTGATGAGGGAAACCACAGCCTTGTCAAAGTCCTCAGCCTGTTCCAGCTCATCGGCATAGCCCTTCAGCTCCTTGGCAACGGCGGTGTTCAGAATGGTGTTTGCATCCGAGATGTTCACCGAGGAACCGGGCATACGGAACTCAAACTTGTTGCCGGTGAAGGCAAAGGGGCTGGTGCGGTTGCGGTCGGTGTCATCCTTGGCGAACTGGGGCAGTACCTCTACACCCAGGTCAATCTTGGCAGCAGCGGGAGCTACATACTCGCTGTCCGAAGCGATGGCATCCAGAATGCCTTCCAGCACCTCACCCATAAAGATGGACACGATGGCGGGGGGTGCTTCGTTGCCGCCCAGACGATGTTCGTTGCCAGCACCCGCAATGCTCATGCGCAGCAGGTCGTGGTATTCGTCCACAGCCTTGATGATGGCGGCCAAAAAGATGAGGAACTGGAGGTTGTCCTTCGGGGTATCGCCGGGGTCCAGCAGGTTCATGCCAGGGGCGGACAAAGACCAGTTGTTGTGCTTGCCGCTGCCGTTTACCCCTTCAAAGGGCTTCTCGTGCAGCAGGCAGGCCAGACCGTGCTTTTGGGCCAGCTTCTTCATCATTTCCATGGTGAGCAGGTTGTGGTCCACAGCCACATTGCAGCGGTCATAGATGGGAGCCAGCTCGTGCTGGCAGGGAGCTACCTCGTTGTGCTTGGTCTTGGCAGGTACGCCCAGTTTCCACAGCTCCTCATCCAGCTCCTTCATAAAGGCCGAAACCTCAGGCCGCAGGGCACCAAAGTAGTGCTCCTCCATCTCCTGGCCCTTGGCGGGGGTGGCACCAAACAGGGTGCGGCCGGTGAGAATCAGGTCCTGGCGGGCAGCGTAGTGCTCCTGCTTGATGAGGAAGTATTCCTGCTCAGGGCCAACGGTTACATCCACATGGCTGACCTCTTTGCCAAACAGGGCAAGCACCCGCTTGGCCTGCTGGGTAACAGCTTTCATGCTGCGCAGCAGGGGGGTCTTTTTGTCCAGTGCTTCGCCGGTCCAGCTGCAAAATGCGGTGGGAATGCACAGGGTGTTGTCCTTAATAAAGGCATAGCTGGTGGGGTCCCAGGCAGTGTAGCCACGGGCCTCGGCAGTGGCCCGCAGGCCGCCGTTGGGAAAGCTGGAAGCGTCGGATTCGCCCTTTACCAGCTCCTTGCCGGAAAACTCCATAATGGCGGTGCCATCCCGGTTGGGGCTCAAAAAGCTGTCGTGCTTTTCGCTGGTCATGCCAGACAGGGGCTGGAACCAGTGGGTGTAGTGGGTAGCGCCTTTTTCCATGGCCCAATCCCGCATAACACTGGCAACCACATTGGCCAAATCCAAATCCAGGGGTTGGCCCCGCTGCACCGTTGCCTTCAGGCTTTTGTAGGTTACGCTGGGCAGGCGTTCCTTCATTACATGCTCGTTAAACACGAGTGAGCCGTAAATTTCTTTGGTGTTAGCTGGTGCCATAACATATCCTCCTAGGTAACGGCAGGGCCTGGCAGGCCCCCAATATAGCATGGCTGGCCAAACCGGCTGCCATGCAGAGCGTTCATTTAACATACAAATTATAAGGGCAGTCCGGGGCCGAAGTCAATTAAAAAGCAAGCAGCTTTGGCTACTTTGTTCAGTTCACAAAGGCGGGCAGGGCCGTTGCAAAAATTTGTTGTATAGTGTGCTAAATTGGCACAACCGTATACAGGGCAAAAAAGAATCAGATAACCTGGAACAGGAAGAATTTCAGGTAGTTGGTTTCCTCCACATTCCACAGGATGGGATGGTCCGGGGCCTGCTGGCGCACCTCAATCTGGCGCAGCTGCCGGTGGGCGTCTGCGGCGGCGCTTTTCAGCATCCGGATAAACATCTCCTCGCTGGCAAAATGGCTGCAGCTGGCGGTGGCCAGATAGCCCCCCCGGGGCAGCAGCTTCATGGCCCGGTAGTTGATCTCCTTGTAGCCCCTCATGGCGTTTGCGGCGGTTTTGCGGGCTTTGGTAAAGGCTGGCGGGTCCAGAATAATAAAGTCGTAGTCATGGCCCTGTTCCAGGCTGGGCAGCAGGTCGAACACATCGGCACATACAAAGTCCATCCGGTCTTCCAGGCCGTTGCGCTGGGCGTTGCTGCGGGCGGTATCCACTGCCAGCTGGCTTACATCCACGGCGGTTACATGGGCGGCTCCGCCCATGGCGGCATTCAGAGCAAAGCTGCCGGTGTGGGTAAAGCAATCCAGCACACGCTTGCCTCGGGCCAGCTTGGCCACTGCAAGGCGGTTGTATTTTTGATCCAGGAAAAAGCCGGTTTTCTGGCCGTTTTCAAAATCCACACCGTACTCCACTCCATTTTCCACAATGGTGGTAAAGGTGCTTTCGGGGCAGCTTTCGCCGGGCAGTGCAAACCAGCCCTTGTATTCGGTCAAACCTTCCCGCTGGCGCAGGGCCACATCGTTGCGCTCAAATACACCCCGGATGCGCTGGCCGTCCTTACGCAGCACATCCACCAGCAGCGGGAACAGCAGCTCCTTGAGCTGTTCCATGCCGTAGGAGAGGGTCTGGGTCACCAGAATGTCCCCAAAGCGGTCCACCGTCAGGCCGGGGAACTGGTCGGCCTCGCCAAAAATCACCCGGCAGCATTCCAGGTCCTGGGGGCCCATGACGGTTTTGCGGTACTCCCAGGCATACTCCAGCCGGCGGCGCCAAAAGGCCTGGTCAAACCGGTCGTTGGCGTTGCGGCTAATCAGCCGGATGCGGATTTTGCTCTGGTGGCTCAAAAAGCCGGTGCCCAGCCAGCGGCCTTTGCTGCTGAGCACATCCACCAAGCTGCCGTTGGCAGGCTCGGTGTCCGGCAGCTGGGTCAGTTCGTCGGCATATACCCAGGGGTGGCCGTTCAGGATGCTCTGTTCGGCTTTTTTGGTAATGGTATAGGCGGGGTAGGGGCGCAGTTGTTTCATGGCAGTTCCTTTCCTGATGGGTTTCAAGTAAACAGGCAGCGCAGCAGTGCGCTGTAACATCTCGATAAAAACAGCTTATTATAGCACAGCTGCCCCCCGTTGCGCCAGTGGCTGGGGCCAAAACCTGCGGCTGGCGGCAACACCGCCCCGGCGGGGTGTGTTATAATAGACAAAAAAGCCGCCGGTCACCACCGGTGAGATAGGAGCAAATCCATGGAAATCGAACGCAAATGGCTGGTGGAAGGCTGGCCTGCCCAGCTGAACCCCCAGCGCACCATCCGCATGGCTCAGGGCTATGTGGCCACCCGGCCCACCGTGCGCATCCGCAGCGAGGAGCAGGACGGCCACACCCAGTATGTACTGTGCTTTAAAGGCAAGCCAAGCCCGGACGGACTGGCCCGCCAGGAAATCGAAACCCTCATTGAGCCGGAACTTTTTGCTCAGCTGGAGCAGTTGATTGGTCAGCCCCTGATCCAAAAGGAGCAGCGGCAATATGCCCTGGAAGGCGGCCTGATTCTGGAGGTGAATGAGGTGGATGCAGGCCAGCCAGGTGCCTTTTTTTACGCCGAGGTGGAGTTTGATACACAGGAGCAGGCCCGCAGCTGGCAGCCCCAGGGCTTGCTTGCCCAGTACCTGACCCAGGAGGTTACGGGAACGCCGGGCCAAAACATGGCCGCATACTGGAACGCAACCCGGATGCAGGGGGAATAAAAAGAAAACGCCCAGGCAGAAGGGTTTTCAACAAATATACGAAAAGTATTCCACGGTTTTCGACAGGTTTTCAACATTGGAAGAAAAAACCAATCTGTGGAAAACTAAAATCTAAGGCAAAATCGTAAAGATTGGGCAAAATTTTTTTAAAAAAGGCTAAAAACACAAAATATAGCGGCGGAAAATCGCCACAATGCAACAGCCCCCGGCAGGGATTTCACCTGCTGGGGGCTGTTTTAAGTGGGTTTTCAACACGAAAATGTGGAAAGTGTTGAAAGTTTAATAGGGTGTTTTTTGTCGAATCCGCCCCAATTAGGGCAGAGTGTCCCGGTTTGCGCTGCTTTTTACCACATTCTGCGTCAGGGATTGCCAGCCTTCCAGTGTTAGCAGGGCACTTTTGCGCTCAAGGCCATAGGCATAGCCGGTGAGCTGGCCGCTGGCGGCCACCACCCGGTGGCAGGGGATAAACAGGGGCAGGGGGTTGGTGTGGCAGGCCCGGCCCACCGCCCGGCTGGCCTTGGGGCGGCCCAGCAGATGGGCAATCTGGCCATAGCTGCGCACCTGACCGGCGGGAATTCTGCGCAAGGCTTGCCAAACCTGCTGCTGAAAGGCGCTGCCTGTGGGAGAAATGGGAACATCCTCCAGAGCGGTGCCGTCTCCCGCAAAGTAAGCAGCCAGCCGCTGCTGCGCCAGCTCCAGCACGGGGGTGCATTGCTGCTGGCCCTGGGCTGGGCAGGGGCTGTCCCAACAGGCGCGCACAAGGGCGCCGCCCTCCTGCCAGAGTGTCAGCTGCCCAAGAGGTGTTTCAACAAACCAGTAATAAAGCATAGGCGGCTTACCGGCCGTTCTGGGCAAACAGTGCCCCCAAATCCGCCAGAATGTCCTGGGGCAGCATACCGTACTGGCCCAGGCGGGCGCTGCACCGGTCGGCTGCGGCGCCGTGGAGCCATACTGCGCAGAGTGCCGCCGAAAGGGGCGAAAGGCCCTGTGCCAGCAGCGAGGCGGTCATGCCTGCCAGCACATCGCCGCTGCCGCCCCGTGCAAGGCCTGCATTGCCGGTGGAGTTGGCGTATACCTCACCCCCTGGCCCGGCCACGATGGTGCGGTGCCCCTTGAGCACCACCACGCACTGGTTGGCCCGGGCATAGCCAGCGGCAATGCTCTCCCGATTGGCGTTTACCTCGGCAGTGGTCAGGCCGCAGAGCCGGGCCATCTCGCCGGGATGGGGGGTTAAAATCAGCCCCCGGTCCACCGGGCGGGGCAGCTGTTCCATCTGGGCGGCGGCGTTCAGGCCATCGGCATCCAACACCACGGGGCAGCCGGCTCCCGGCACCAGCAGTTCCACCAGCTGGCTGGTGTGCTGGGTGCAGCCCAGGCCCGGCCCCAGCAACAAAGCGTCGGCACAGCGGGCCTGCTGAAGAATGCGGTTGCCCTCGGCTCCGTAAATGCCGCCCTCGCTGCTCTGCTTGCAGGGCAGGAGTACGGCTTCGGGGCAGTGGATTATCACAGCCGAGGCCACCGGCTCGATGCAGGCCACCGTAAGCACACCGCAGCCGCTGCGCAGTGCGCCCATGGCCGCCAGCACAGCGGCTCCCCGGTAGTTGTTGCTGCCGCAAACGGCCAGCAGCTTGCCATAGGTGCCCTTGTGGCTATCGGCCCGGCGCTGGGGCAAAAGCTCCCATACCAGGCTCTGGGTAATCTCCTTTGCCATGGATTCCAATCCTCCTTGCGGCACACAGCCGCTTTTATGTTGGGCAGCAACGGCGGAGCCTTTTGGCGCAAATGGTGCGGCGCTGCCCTTGCATCCGATACTATTTATTATAGCATACACAATCCAGCCAGGGCAGAAGCTTGCACAAACCAATCTTCTGCGCTACAATGAAAAAACAGTTCAACAAAAAAGGAGCAACACCCCATGAACCGGGGACAGGAAATGTTTTTGAATTTTATTATGCAGCATGTGAAGGAAGACAGCCAGCAGACTGCCCGCCAGCTGCTGGAGGAAGCCTTTGCCAAGCAGCAGGATGGCAGCTTTAGCAAAATGTACCTGATGACCTTTATTCCCCGTATGCTGGCTTGCATCAAGCCGGAAAGCGTGGAGCAGGTAAAGCAGGTTATGACAAACTTCAAGCCCTGAACCAGCGAGCAAGCCCGGCCTTTAAGCCGGGCTTGTTCTGCATTTAGGCCACAGAGCCGCCATACAATAAACAACAAAATCAGTCATTGCACAAAACAGGAGGAATCTGCCATGAACCAGCAACTGGAGGAGATGATTGCGGACAGCCGCAATCTGGTGTTTTTTGGGGGAGCCGGAGTGAGCACCGAAAGCGGTATTCCGGATTTTCGCAGCGTGGACGGGCTGTATCATCAACAGTGGAACTGGCCCCCGGAGCAGATTTTGAGCCACGAGTTTTTTAACCAGCATCCGGAGGAATTTTATCGGTTCTACCGGGCCAAACTCCTTGCGTTGGATGCAAAGCCTAACCCTGCCCATCTTCGGTTGGCCCAACTGGAACGGGAAGGCAAGCTGCGGGCTGTGATTACCCAAAATATAGACGGTCTGCACCAGGCCGCCGGCAGCAGCCGGGTGCTGGAGCTCCATGGCAGCATCTGGCGCAACCATTGCACAAGCTGCGGCAAGGCCTGGGGCATCCAGGCTATTACCCAAAGCCAAGGGGTGCCCCGGTGCAGCTGCGGGGGCATAATCAAGCCGGATGTGGTGCTGTATGGGGAACCGTTGGATGACCGGGTCATCCGCCAGGCAATCAATGCCCTGGAAGGGGCGGACTTGCTGATTGTTGGCGGTACCAGCCTGACCGTTTATCCGGCAGCTGGCCTGCTGGCCTATTATGGCGGCAGCAAGCTGGTGGTAATCAATAAAACGCCCACCAGTGCAGACCGGCGGGCAGACCTGGTTTTGACCCAGCCCATTGGCCAAGTATTAAATAAATAAAAGTAAATTATGAATAAAAGTGTAATTTTTTGTTGAAAACAACCAGAGACCTTGCTTTATTTCGGTATTGTGATTATAGTTAAGATAAAGAATTATATGCAGTGCCAATGAGACGCTGCCCTCACAGGAAAGGAGGTCGTAGCTATGAAAGCGACTGGAACATTGCAGCAATCAGCAAAAGCTTTTTTGGTTTGTTTAATCGGCACCGAATCGGTGCGGGATGGAATTACAGGACGCCCCTATCACCCGGTGGCGCCCTGTCTGCATCAGTTGGAGCGGGTGGCTCAGCTGGTGGTAATTACCGAGTACAATGTGCGTGCAGCGTCCAGCGAGTAGAGCTTGTATCAGCTGCCAGCCTGCCAGCCGGTCTGCCTTAAACGGCGCACCCTGGAACATCTGGTGGGGGAACTGGCTTACGGTTACGACCGGCGTAGGGTTCTGGTAATTGGCAGCGGCCCAAGAGCGCTGTCTGCCGCCCAAAGCAACCAGCTGTTGTTTTATCCCATTTTGCCCCGTAAGGAGGAGCGCAGCTGGGCCCGGCTTCAGGAGGAAGGCATTCCCAAATTTCTTCACGGCACCTTTCAGGGCTATTACCAGCAGGCACTTCTGGCTGCGCACCAGTCCTGTTTGCCGCCGGGCTATCCTTCCAAGGTAAACCCTGGCTGACCAAAATAAAAAGCAAAGGGCACGGCCTTGTTGGCCGTGCCCTTTGCTTGAATGGAAGAAGTTGGTTTTAAGCCAGCTCCTGCACCCGAACCAAAAAGAAATACCGGATGGAGCCCCGCCAGCCAAAGCTGCTTTCCACCTGATACAGATACAAGCCGGGGCTGCTGGGGGCAATCAGCTGGCCGTCGCTTACATCGGCCAGCTCCACAAAATGCTCCAGCTGGGGGTCACTGGCCCGTTGCAGCCGCAGGCTCTTGGGCTGCATGGAAAACTCCAATTCCAATACGCTGTTGGGCGGCACTTCCACCGGGTAGATTTTTTGCCGGATGGACTCGCTGGTGTAGGCAGGGGTATCCTTGGCTACGGTGGTTAAAAAGTTCCACTCATAACCGGCCCTAAAAATGGTGCTCTCGTTCAGCCGCAGCTCGCCGTTTACCACAATGCCAAAGGTGGGCAGGGCCTGTTCGGGGTCCTTAACATCCATGTTTTCCCGAATCATGACCGAGATAAAGATGGCCGCCGTCATCAGAATGGCACCAGTAATCAGTTTTTTTACAACCTGTTTGGGATTGTGCATGCAAACGCTCCCTCTTTCCTGCCGCCAGGGGCAGTGGATTTGCTTTTTATTATATACGATGCCGGGCCAAAAATCCAGCGCAGCAATGCCCGGCAGCCTTGCCCAATGCAAAAAAACAGGCTACAATAAAACCCAAATCAACAGCAAGGAGTGGAGCGACGGATGAAAATCGTGGTGTTGGACAGCTACTGTGTCCATGAAGGGGACCTGAACTGGCAGCCTTTGTATGAGCTGACCCAGGATATAACCCTTTATCCCCGCACCCCACAGCAGCAGACGGCGGCCCGCATTGGGGATGCGGACTATGTGATTGGCAACAAGTGCATTGTGGATGAGGCCCTGCTGGCCCAGTGCCCCAACTTAAAATGGATTGGCCTTACAGCCACCGGCACCGACCGGGTGGATCTGGAAGCCTGCCGCCGCCGGGGAGTAGCGGTGGCCAATGTGCCGGGATACTCCACTTACAGCGTGGCCCAGCACACCTTTGCGCTGCTGCTGGAAATCACCAATGGCACCTCCCGGCGGGCTGCCAGCCTGCGGGATGGATATTGGCAGACGGATATTCCTGCAAAGTATGGCATACAGCCCCACCAGGAGCTGCATGGCATGACCTTTGGCATTGTGGGCTATGGAGATATTGGCCGGGCAGCGGCCAAAATTGCCCAGGGGTTTGGCATGGAGGTGCTGGTTTACACCCGCACCCCCCGGCCCCAGGAGCCGGGCGTCCGGTTTGTGGACTGGCCGCAGCTGCTAAAACAGAGCGATGTGGTAAGCCTGCACTGCCCAGCCACCCCCGAAACCAGAGGAATGGTGGATGCACAGGCACTGGCTGCCATGAAGCCGGGGGCCATTCTGCTGAACACCGCCCGCGGCCAGCTGGTGGATGAACAGGCGGTGGCGCAGGCCCTTGCCAGCGGCCAGCTTGGCTGGTATGGGGCGGATGTGCTTTGCTACGAGCCTGCCCAGCCAGGCGAGCCCCTTTGTGCCCAGCCCCATGCACTGCTTACGCCCCATGTGGCCTGGGCCACCACCAGTGCCCTGGATCGGCTGGCCCAGGAAGTGTGCGAAAATCTCCAGGCATTCAGCCAGGGAACACCCCGCAATCTGGTGACCTGAAATCCTAGGCCCTTTTTATAGGTATTAATAGGCAATGCCCCCCTCTTGCAGCGAACATAGCTGCAAGAGGGGGGCATTTGTGTTATCTGGTCTCTGCGCCGGATTACGCTGGGGGCACCAGATTGCCCTTTGCCTTCATGCGGGCCAGCAGGAAGGCGGCCAAAAGGCAGACCAGGGCCGAGGTGATGGGCCCATTCAGCCAGATGCCTTCCAGCCCCATGGGCCAGAGCACCGCCAGCAGCACCACCGGCAGGGCAAAGGCGTTGGCCACCGACAGAATGGAAGCGGGCACGGGCCGGTCCAGCGCAATCAAAAAGCTTTGGATGGCAAAACCGAACCAGCGGGTAAGATAGGTCAGGCTATAAATGGCCATGGCGTGGCCGGTTTGAGCCAGCAGGGCAGGGTCACTCTCCTTTAAAAACAGCTGGGCGATGGCCTGGGGCCAGAACAGCATTACCAGGCTGCCTGCAATGCACATACCGGCACTTACCACCAGGCAGCAGCCCGCCAAAGCCTTGACCCGGTGCACCTTGCCTGCGCCCCAGTTGTAGCCAATGGCAGGCTGGAGCGAGTCGCAGGTTCCGTACAGCATCTGCTGCAAAATATCCCCCGCATACAGCAAAATGCCGTACACCGTAACCGCCCCTTCACCGCCCATAAACAGCAGCACGCTGTTCATGGCAATGGAGGTGAGGCGGGCGGCAATGCTGCTTAAAAAGTTGGGGCTGCCGCTGGCAATTATCTGCCGCAGCATGGCCCAGTGAAAGTGGGGTTTGCAAAACCGAAGCACCAGCTTACCCTGCATAAAGGGATACAGGGCCACCAGAGCGCATACCATCATGCCCAGACTCACCGCCAGGGAGGAACCGCCGATGTCCATTTGAAATACCCCCAAAAACAGGTACTCCAGCCCCAGAATCAGCAGCGACATCAGGATATTCAGCAGCATACTGCCCCGGATTTGCCCGCAGATGCGCAAAAAGTTATCCACCGCAAAAATAATGGTGGTAAAGGGGGAGCACACAGCGTACACCCGGATATAGCGCACCGCCAGCCGGGCCAATTCGCCCTTTGCGCCCACCCAGCCCATGAGAGCAGGGGCGGACAGATACATCAAAGCGCCCATCAGCAGGCCGGTTGCAAAAATCAGCAGGCAGGCACAGGTAAAGTAGTTGCTGGCCTTTTGCTCCTCCTTACGGCCGAGGGAAATGGAGATGGGCACCGCAGCACCAACACCGATTAAATCCGCCAGCGAAAAATTAATGACCACAAAGGGAAAGGCCAGATTGAGGGCGGCAAAAGCAGTTTCGCCCAGCAGCTGGCCCACAAAAATACCGTCAAACAGCCCCCACAGCGAGGAGGCAATCATGCTGATGGCACCGGGGATAGCCAGCGTTAAAAACAGACGGAAGGGGGGCGTATGGGTGTAAAGCTGAAAGCTGTTCATGGTGTGGGGTCCTCCTTGGTAAGCTGGGGCAGCAGCTGCTTGAACTGGCCGCAATACAGGTGCAGCAGCTGCAAAAATTGGGGCAGCTGGCTGCCCATGTTCCCCAGGGCTTGCTGCTCCAGTGCCGCCACACGGGCCACGGTGTTTGCAGCCAGGGTCTGACCCTGAGGGGTGAGATGCACCTCCTTGCTGCGGCGGTCCTGCGTGCAGGGCCGCAGTTCCACCAGCTGCTGCTGTTCCAGCTTTTTAAGGGCGGAGTTCACCGTCTGAGCAGGCAGGGAGGTGGCGGCAATCAGCTGGGTTTGGGTGAGGGGGGCATGGTGCAGCCACAGGGTATACAGCAGCCAAAAGGTACTTTCGGGCAGCCCCAGCATTCGGCCTGCCTGTTGGTAGACATGGCAGATTTCGTTCATAACGCCGTCAAACTCCAGCAAAAGGCGGTGGGCCTGTTCCATAATGCAGTCTCCTTTTTTGGACAAATAAGTTAAATCATCCGATTTCGGATTGTATTATAAATCCGAAATCGGATGAAGTCAAGGGGGACACCGGGTGTGCAGCAGTGTTGTAAGCTCTTTTGGGATGTGGTAGGATATACCATGAAAACAAAGGCAATGCTCCCTTTGCAGGGAGAGGAACAATCACAACAAGAGAGGGGCAAAGAGCATGAGCGGCATTCTGGAACCATTGCGCCGGCAGCTGGCACAGCTGAAGGAGGAGCAGGAATTTGATGAGATGTTCAAATTACTGCGCCGGTATGTGGATGACGGCTTGGCTCAGGGGCGGTTTTCCCAGGAGCAGGTGGCTCAGGATTTGGAGCTTGCACTGGAAATTGCCTATGCAGACTTGAACATCAATCAATATGAGGCTTACCATCAGGCCATCTTTTGGCTGGAACGGGTGGAACAGCAGGCCCGCCAGGCAGGGGAGGGCCGCTGGTTCTACCGCCTTTCGGTGGCTTATACCTACATCGGCAAGCTGGAACAGGCTTTGCAGATTTCCCAGGAGGGGGTAAAGGCGGCGCCCGGGTATGTATGGGGCTGGCTCCATCTGGCCGCTCTGCTGGCCCACGATGGGCAGCGCCAGGCAGCTTTGCAGGCGGTGGAAACCGGCCTTGCCCTAAGGCCCCAGGACCCGGAGTTCTGCCAGCTGCGTCGGCAGATTATGCAGGGGGAAAGCCTGGAACAGATGCTGAGCGATGCTCCAAACCCGGAGGAGGAACCTGCGCTGCCCCAAAAGCCTGGTTCGGAGGGCTGCCGCAGCGAGCAGGAAATCTCGGTGATGTGCATCTGCTGCGATGCGCAGCGGCTGGAACAGGTAAAACAGGCGCTCAAGCTTGAAAAATGGGAGTTCGATGGGATGTACTGCACCTTTGCAGTGCCCTACGACCATCGGATGATTGAGGGCAATTTTTCCATGAACGAGGCAGGGGCCTCCAAGTTTTCGCCCCAGTGGATGGCACGGCTGAGAGAGCAGCTGCCCCGGCTGGACCAGCTGGCTGGCCAGAAGGTGGCCCAGGAGCATCCCGACTGCCGGGTGGAGCTGGGACACCTGATTTTTGAGCGCAGCGGCTGCTTCTGCCTGGGCTACCATGTGGGGCGAAGCCGGGAACAGCGGCTGTTTGCCTACCTGCGCTTTAACCCTCAGTTTGAGCCGGAACAGGAGCTGGAATACACCGATTACTCCAGCAATTACAACCAGGAGCAGGGGGAGAGGGAGATTCCCCTGCACAAATATACTCCCCAGGAGCGCCGCCGACTGGAACAGCACATCCGCAGCCAGATTGGAAGCTGGAGCCGCCTGCTGGAGGAGGAATTTCCCCAGGGGGTGCAAAGCGATGTGCTGGTGCTGGAGCCTACCCGCCGGCGGCCCTATTACACACTGGTAACGCTGGGCATGGGGGCCGCTCGTATGAAGGTGCCCAAGGAGCTGGCGGACTGCAAGGTAGACCGGGCGGAGCTTTTGCTGCGTCTGCCCCCAGACTGGAAGCTGGACAGCAGCGAACAGCGTTGGCAGTGGCCCATTCAGTGGCTGCGAATGCTGGCCCGGCTGCCGCTGGAACAGGACACCTGGCTGGGCTGGGGCCATACGGTGCCCAATGGACGGCCCTTTGCCAGCAACACCCAGCTGTCCGGCATGGTGCTGATTGCCCCCCTGGAACTGCCGGAGGGGGCGGCGGTCTGCCCCATGGAGGATGGCAGCGAGGTGAACTTTTACCAGGTAATCCCCATCTATGACGAGGAGATGGACTACAAGCTGGAGCACGATGCCCAGGCCCTGCTGGCCCGGCTGGAGCAGCAGGGTGTGCTTTCCACCGGCTGCGTGGAGCTGCAGCGGCCCAACACCTGCTGCCAGCAGCAGGACCTGCCCACCGACCCCCAGCTGCTGGAACAGCTGGCCATCTGGCATGACAATGAGCAATACAAGGATATTGTGGATGCCATCGAACAAATCCCCAGCGAGCAGCGCAGCTACCTGCTCATTGGCCAGCTGGCCCGTGCCTACAACAATCTGCAGCAGTACCACCGGGCCATTGATCTGCTGCTTTCGGTGCAGCAGCGGGGCAAAAGCGACCCGCTTTGGCATTTCCGGCTGGGGTTTGCCTACTACTACACCAACCAGGAGGCCAAAGCACTGCAAGCCTTCTGCCGGTCCGAAGAGCTGGCACCCGGCTCGGAAGATACCCAGCAGTTTATCCGCTGGTGCCGCAGTGCGCTGGCCCTGCCGGTGAGCGTAAGGCCCTTTAAAAGCCGTAGCCAGGCATTTTGGCAGGCCTTTGCCAGCCAGGAGCAGACCCTGCGCACCCTGCTGGGCCACGGGCAGCAGGGCCAGGCCATGCGGCAGCTGGGCCAGCTGCTGCAAGACCATCTTGGCTGGGTGGATTTTATAGTGGAACCCATGGAAAACAGCCGCTTTTTGCTGGCTATCAGCATAGGGCACCACCGTTTGGAAGCCATGAAATACCTGTTCTGGCGGGACCAGGCTCCCCAGGCACTGGCGGCCTGCTGGGAATTGCAGGTAGGGCTGCCCCCAAAAACCGGCACAGATTGGAAGATACAGTACCAGGGCTGCACCCTGGCCTGTAATCTGGGCCAGGTTTGGTGGGAAGGAGACCCGAAAGAGGAGGTTGGCATCAGTCTGTACCACCCTCAGCTGATGAATCTGGAACCTGCTGCCCAGGAGCAGGCCGCATGGCTGCTGCTGGGTGCTGCTCTGGGCCAGACCGTCTGCACAGGCATGGTGGATGAGGTAACGGTGCTGGCTGAGCCTGTGGAAAAAGGCCAGGGATGCGCCCTTTATCAGCTGCAAGGACAGATGGAGCGCCAGATGGGCCAGCAGCTGTACAGCCGGATGCAGGACGCCCGGCGGCTGGCCTTTGATTTGTGTGGCTACCGCTGCAACCCCAGCACGCGAGAGGACTTTTTGCTGCGGCAGGACATCATTGTGGGCAGCAACCTGTGCAGCGAGCTGGTGCGCCAGTACTATCAGGATATGGATGAGTGCATGGAGCAGCAGCAGGCCTCCGGCGCCATCTGCGGCTTTTTTTACTACGACCAGACCAATGTGCCGGAGCAGGAGCTGGTGGAGCTGCGCACTGCCATCGAATACAAACTCCAGCAGCGCACTGCCCACTGTATGCAGCTGCTGGGCGGTGCCTGCGGGCTGAAATACGCCTATATGGACTGTATGTGTTTTGATCTGAAAGAGTGCCTGGATGCAGCAAGTGCTTTACTGAATGAGTACGATTTCCCGGAAATCGGCTTTCATGTGTTCCGTATGCGGTGCGGCAGCGTAAACCTGAAGGACCGCTAATCTGCCGCTGCGGCCTTGCTCCAGGCAAAAAACCACACAAAAAAGGCACCTCCTGGGGGAGGTGCCTTTTTTGCGCAGCAGCAAAACAATGCGGTTATTTGAGTTTTTCGCTGTTAATCATGCCGCCAAATACCGTCATGAACAAAATCTTGATGTCCAGCCAGAGGGACCAGTTTTCGATGTACCAGATATCGCAGCGGATGCGGCCCTCAATGGAAGTATCGCCCCGGTAACCGTTTACCTGGGCCCAGCCGGTAATGCCCGGCCGCACCTGGTGTTTGACCATATACAGGGGCACGGTTTCCTTAAATTGCTCCACAAAGTAGGGAACCTCCGGCCGGGGGCCAATCAGGCTCATGTCACCCTTCAGCACATTAAAAAACTGGGGCAGCTCGTCGATGCTGGTTTTGCGAATCAGGCTGCCAAAGGCGGTTTTCCGGTCGTCCTTATCCCGGCTCCAGCCGGTGTCCTGCTGGGTGTTCACCCGCATACTGCGGAACTTGTACATGGTAAAGTTTTTTTTGTTCAGGCCCACCCGTTCCTGGCGGAACAAAATTGGCCCAGGGCCGGAGAGTTTTACCCCAATGGCAGCAATCAGCATAATGGGGCTGGTAACAACAATCAAAATCAGGCTGCCCACAATGTCCATGGTGCGCTTGAGGGCGGCGTTAAACAGATTGTCCAGCGGAATAGCCCGGATGTTAATCATCTTAACCCCGCCAATGATGTCGATGGTGGGGTGAGCGGGGATATAGTCGTTGTAAAAGGGGATGATGCTGGTGCGGGCGCCGCCCTGTTCGCACCAGCTGATGACCTGGGCCATAAACTGGTTTTCGTGGGGTTCCAGGGCAACAATCACCTCATCCACCTGGGGGCCGCTGAGCAAACGAGGCAAATCTTCGTAGTGGCCCAGGTGCTTGCCAATGCCGTCCTTCTCGCTCAGGCTTACATAGCCCATAATGGAGTAGCCGTACTGGGGATTGGCCCGGATGGTGGCGGCGTACTCCTGCGCCAGGCGGCCGTTGCCCACAATCAGCACATGCTTTTGGTTGTAGCCCAGCATACGGAAATGGCGCAGTACCGTGCGCAGCACCACCCGCTTGGCCACCAGCAGGATGGTGGACACAAGATAGAACACCACCAGCACCCCGCGGGAGAAATCCATCAGCCGAAACAGATACAGCACCAGGGTAATCAGCAGCATACCCAAGGCATTGGCCTGCATGAGGGCTGCAATTTCTCTGCTAATGCGGGAAAAACGGAAGGAACCGTAAAGCCGAAAGCTGTAAAACAGCATGACCATTACCACCGAGTAACCCAAAGCGGCCACAACGGTGGAGGAGCGCAGCAGTAAAACGGCCGGGTTAGCAAGATTTTGCCGATAGACACCCAGCCACAGCCACACCGAAAACAGGTAAGAAAAAAACAGCAGCCCCATGTCGATCAGGCAGTTGATGCAGTTTAGGATGGGTTGATTTCGCTTAATCATGAGAAAGGGATTACACTCCTTATAAATGCAAGTCTGGCAAAAAGGTCAGACTTTGTGGGGATATACCTTTCTTCTATTATAGCTGTCAGACGGCAAAAGTCCATCCTAAACGCATTACAGAAAAATGAAAAAAGAGGGCCAGAGCAGTGGCTCTGGCCCCCTTTTGCATGAATGGCCTCAGTCAATCACAGTTTGGGTGCGGCCGATGGAAACCACCGAAGAGGTGATTTTTTTCCAGGTGTTGCATCCACAAATGCCGTCCGCCGTCAGGCCTACCCGGCGCTGGTAGGCAATCAGAGCGTTCTCGGTGTTGGCGCCGAACTTGCCGTCCAGGGTTTTGGTGCTGTAGCCCAGGGCATTGAGGGCGTCCTGCAAAATCAGCACATAGGTGTTCACACAGCCCCGGCGTACCGTGGGGTAACCTGCGGTGGTGCCGCTGCAAGCGGGGGTGCCGTAGCGCCGGTCAAAGTGGACCCAGGTGGGGGTCATGCTTTGGGGTTCCACATAGCCCCAGGCACCGGTGTTTTTAGCAGCGGTCCAGATGGCGTTGCGGGCGGCAGAACCCTGGGTCTGGCCCACATCAAAGGCCACACCGGCATAGTGCTGGCTGCGGGTGCCGTGGCCTCCTTCCCAAATGCGCTTGAAGGCATACCCCACATGGATGCTCTTGCCATAGCTGCGGCGGGTCAGGTTCCAGGCTTCCATTGCGGCAACGGTGGTCCACAGAGTGGGGCTTTTGCTGCTGCCCCGAAACTCCTTTACCTTCAGGGTGGTGCCGTAGGAATAGGGCATGGATTCGTTTTCGTCCCGGTTATAGACCATCATCTTGTTGGTGTAGGCATCGTATACAAAAATCTTTGCCATAAAGCAGTCCTCCTTTTTAAAAGTTACAGCAGTTCAAAAATACGCTGCCAGGTGGTTTCGTCCACAACACCGGTCACAGGCAGGCCCAGTCCCTCCTGGAACTGGCGCACCGCTTGCTGGGTGTCGCCATCAAAAATGCCGTTGTCCGGCACAAACTGAGAAGCGCAGTACCGAATGGCAATGCCATTCATGGCTTGCTGCAATTCCATGACCGCATTGCCTGCGCTGCCTAGACCCATTACATAGCCGGGGTACAGGCCGGTGCTTTGGGCGGTGGCTTCTTCACTGCCCCTGGCGGCCAGGCTCAGGAAGGTGGCGGTGAGTGCGTTCCAGTCAAATTCGGTTACACGGCCGGTTACGGTTTGCTGGAACTCCTTCTGCCAGCTTTCCACGCTGGCTTTGGTGACAGGGCCAAACTGGCCGTCAATGGCACCGGGGCTCTGAACGGTATCGTAAAAATAAGAGATGTATTCCAGCAGATACTGAATGTACGAAACACTCAGGCCGTCCACCCCTTCCACCAGCTCAAAGCCGGGCCAGGGCAGAAGCCTGTAAGCCAAAAACAGGCCGTCCGAGCTGCGGAGCTTTTGGGCCTGGGTATACAGGGCGCTCCAGGTGGCAGGGCCGATGACGCCATCCACCGTGAGGCCAAACAGGCTTTGGAATGCCTTCACGGCCTCGGTAGTGGCAGGGCCATACACCCCGTCGATGGAAATTTCCGGGATTTCGTGGTAGTATACACCCAGCAGTTTCAGATAGAACTGAGCTTCCCGCACAGAACTGCCGGTGCTGCCTTCCCGAAGGGGAGAACCGGGGTAAGTGCCGGGGCGGTCGTTGGGGGAGAGCAAATCCTCCGAGATGTCGCCGTATATCTCGTACATCTTTTGCCAGGTGGTGGGGCCTACCACACCGTCTGCGGTCAGGCCAAATTCCTTCTGGAATGCCTTTACCGCAGCGGTGGTGGCACTGCCAAAGATGCCATCCACCGTAACATCAGGAATGGAGCTGTAGTTGTAGGAGGCAATGCGCAAAAAGAACTGTACCCGGCGCACACTGTCCCCTCGGTCGCCCTGACGCAAAGGAGTGCCGGGGTAGCCGTTGGTGGAGGACTCCACATCGCTTTCCAGCGAGTTGTAGGCTTTTACAAGGGCATCCCAGGTGGCAGGGCCTACCACGCCGTCCGCTGTGAGGCCGTACTTGGTCTGGAAGGATTTTACCGCTTGCTGGGTGCCGCTGCCAAACACGCCGTCCACGGTGGGGCTTACCAAATCGCTGTTGAATTCTGCCAGCTGCTGGAGCCAGTACTGTACTCGCTCCACGGCGGTGCCGGTGCTGCCAACCCGCAGGGGAGTGCCGGGGTAGGTGGTGCCGTTTACATCGGACTCACCGGTGGGCAGCTCGCCTTCGCTGGTAAGTTCTGCCAAATCCTTAACCGAGGCATAAATGTAGCTGATTTTGTACCAGGTGGCCCGGCCTACCACGCCATCCTGGGTAAGGTTGAACTGCTTTTGGAACGCTTTAACCACGCTTTCGGTGGCAGCGCCAAACACGCCGTCGGTGCCAGGGTTGCCAAAGAAGGGGTAGTCCTTGGCAATGCGGGTGAGCTGCCGCTGGATAATGCGCACATTGGTGCCGGTGTCGCCTCGGCGCAGGGGGGTACCGGGGTAACTTTCCGTCACCTCCTGAATGTTGTTGGTGCGCACAATTTCGATGTTATTGCCGTAGTAATATTTCAGGATTTGCAGGGCGTTTTTGCCCTCGTTGGCCCGGTCTACCGTACCCCACTGCTTCATGCCGGCACAGGTAACGGACTTGCCGTCGCAGTACTCGGTGTAGTAGGGCTCTATGGTGCCGGTGCGGCGTACATAGGTATTGAAGATATCGTCGGTGATCTGTTCCATCACGCTAAAAATATTGCGGCCGTGCACATAGTACTGGTCGTAGCTGGTGGAGTTGGTAATGTCGAAGGAATAGCCCTTGCTGGGGTACCACTCGGTAAAAATACGGTTGAGGGCCAGGCTGATTTGGGCGTGGATGTTGGCCCGCAGCGCCTGCTCCGGCCAGGTGGGGTATACCTCGCTGGAGGCCACATTGGCAATGTAACTGGTAAAGCTTACCGTTACATTCTGGGCACTCTCCTTGGGCTTGCCCAGGTGTACCGTAATGGTTTTGGGAATGACGGGAACCTCCAGAATACGGGGCTGGCAGGCGGCTACGGGTGCGGTGCTGGACGGCCCTTCCGGCCGGTACAGGGCGTGGGCGGGAATCTCAAAGGTTTCGGTCAAAGGCTGGGGTGCGCCCAGACGCTGGGCGGGCAGCATCTCGATAATGGCCAGGGCGGTTTGGGTGGCAAACACCTGCACACCTTCCATCACCACGGTTTGGTAGCCTGTTTTTTCGGCCTTGATGTTCCACAAACTGTACGGCTGCAAGGTGTTGTTTTCGTCCAGAGAGAGGGCGGGGTCCGGTGCGGGCAGGGATTGCACAGGTGCAATACCCCGGTCGTCGGTTGTAAAGACCGTGGGCTCCTGTCCCTGGGCTGAGAGGGTAATGGTGACCCCCGGCACGGCTGCACTTTGCCGGGCCGCAAAGGTTTGCACCAAAAGAGAACCGATGCACATAGGCGTAAAACTCCTTTCCTGTTGGCAACGCTGCCGGGGTAAAGAACCAATACGGGCAGCGGGGAAAACGCTTCCTGTGACAGGATATTCCAGGCCTGGCAGGAGTGATACTCTTGGAATTTTGGCCGGAGTATACTATACTGGTGCTATTGGACTAATTTCATCAAGGAAGGAGCTTTTATCATGCAGCATACCATGGAAAATGAATTTTTAATTGTTACCGCAGATACCTTTGGTGCAGAGCTGGTGAGCGTGGTGGACAAGGCCACCGGCGCCCAGTTGCTGTGGCAGGCAGACCCGGCTGTGTGGGGCCGTCATGCCCCCATTCTGTTCCCCTACTGTGGCCGCTTGAAGGACGGCTGCTACAGGCTGGATGGCCAGCAGTACACCGGGGGTCAGCACGGCTTTGCACGGGATATGGAGCACGATTTCCGGCCCAGTGAGCCGGGCAGCCTGTGCTTTGTGCTGGAATCCAGCCAGCAAACCCTGCAAAAGCTGCCCCGGGCGTTCCGTTTTACCACCCGTTATATTTTGGAGGGGCGCACGGTGCGCCACCAGGTAACGGTGCAAAATCTGGATGCAAAACCCCTGCGGTTTGGCTTAGGGTACCACCCTGCCTTTGCCCTTCCCTTCGATGACCAGCACACCACCCAGGATTACGAGCTGCGCTTTGATGCACCCCAGACTCCGGTGGTGATTGAAACCGGCGCAGACACCGGCCTGGTAACTGGCGAGACCCGTGTGCTGATGGAACAGCAGGCTGCCATTGCCCTGGAGGACCGGATGTTTGACAACGATTCCATCTGCATGAGCCAGATGAATGCCAAGAGCCTGAGCCTGGTGGAGAAGGATACCGGCCGGTGCATTACCGTAGGGCTGGAAGGCTTTCCCTACACCCTGATTTGGAGCGCAGCAGGGCAGGCACAGTTGCAGTTTGTGTGCATTGAACCCTGGCACAGTCTGCCGGATACCACCACTGCAAACGGTGATTGGCTCCAAAAGCCCTGCGCTGCCCAGCTGGAAGCAGGCCAAAGCTGGACTACCCACCTGGATATGACCTTTAACCGCTGATTTTTACTTGATTTAGGAGAACCAACCATGAGCATTTCCCCCTTTGAACGCCGTACCGCTCTGCTGCTGGGCCAGCAGGGCATTGAAGCTTTGCACCAGGCCCATGTTATTTTGTTTGGCGTGGGCGGCGTAGGCGGCTATGTGGCCGAAGCGCTGGCCCGCAGCGGCGTGGGCCGCCTGACCCTGGTGGATGACGACACCATCGCCCCCAGCAATGTGAACCGGCAGCTGATTGCCCTCACCACCACCGTGGGCCAGAACAAGGTGGAAGCAGCACGCCAGCGGATTCTGGCCATCAACCCAGAATGCCAGGTGGAGACGGTACAGCTGTTCTACACGCCGGAAACGGCTCATCTGGTGGAGTTTGCCGGGGCCAGCTATGTGGTGGATGCGGTGGACACCGTGAGTGCAAAGCTGGAAATCATTGGCCGGGCCTATAAAGCAGGTGTGCCGGTGATTTCCAGCATGGGCACCGGCAACAAGCTGCACCCGGAACTGCTCACCCTCACCACCATCGAAAAAACCACCGGCTGCCCGCTGGCACGGGTAATGCGCCGGGAGTGCAAGGTGCGGGGCTACAAAAAGGTGCCGGTGGTCTACTCGCCGGAAAAACCCTGCACCCCCATTGCGCTGAACGATGAGGGCGAGGCACTGGCAGGCGGCGGCCTGCGGCCGGGCAACCCCAAAAAGCAAACCCCCGGCAGCGTGAGCTTTGTGCCGGGCGCAGCGGGCCTGATTATTGCAGGCAAGGTGGTCCGGGACCTTACCGGGCAGGATTGAACCAATCCGACGGCCAGCAGGCCGCCGGTGGCAGATAAACAAAAAGGAGAAGCAGCCATGAAGTACGATTTTACCAGTATTTTGGAACGCAGCGGCAGGGATGCCATTGCAGTGGACGCGCTGGGCAAAGCGGGCGGATTTGCCCCCGGTGCCCCCAAAGAGGGCTTCGACGCAATTCCCATGTGGGTGGCGGATATGAACTTTGCCACCGTGCCCACCGTGGCCGAGGCCATGATTCGGCGGGCGCAGCATCCCGCTTACGGCTATTTTGCTCCCAGCAAGGAATACCATCAGGCAATTTTGGACTGGCAGCGGGACCGGAACGGGGTTTCGGATTTAACCCCCCAGAACATTGGCTACCAGAACGGAGTGCTGGGCGGCGTGCTCAGTGCGCTGGGCGCCGTCTGCTCCCGGGGGGATAAGGTGCTGGTGCATTCTCCCACCTATGTGGGCTTTACCAAAAGTCTGGTCAACCAGGGCTATCAGATTGTTCACAGCCCCCTCTGCCGGGATGAGCAGGGCGTCTGGCGCATGGACTATGACCAGATGGAACAGGCACTGGCCAGCGGGCGTATTCATGCGGCGATTTTGTGCTCTCCCCATAATCCCTGCGGCCGGGTGTGGGAACGCTGGGAGCTGGAAAAGGCAATGGAATTGTTTGAGCGGTACCAGGTGTATGTGGTATCGGACGAAATCTGGTCGGATATTCTGCTCAATGGTGCCAAGCACATCCCCACCCAGCAGGTGAGCGAGTACGCAAAGCAGCACACAGTGGCCCTTTACGCCCCCAGCAAAACCTTCAATCTAGCAGGCCTTGTGGGCAGTTACCACATTGTGTACAACAGCTGGCTGAGAGACAGGCTGAACCGGGAATCCAGCCTGAGCCATTACAACACCATGAATGTGATGAGTATGCACGCTCTAATTGGTGCATACAGCCAGGAGGGCCGCCAGTGGGTGGACGAGCTGTGCCAGACCCTGAGCGGCAACATCAACTGGGCCTATGACTTCATCCGCCAGAACTTCCCTGGAGTAGAGCTGGCAAAACCCCAAGGTACCTACATGCTGTTTTTGGACTGCACCCAGTGGTGCCAGCAGAACGGTACTACCCTGGAACAGCTGCTGAAGGCAGGATGGGATGTGGGGGTAGCCTGGCAGGACGGCCGCCCCTTCCATGGGCCCTGTTCCATCCGGGTGAACCTGGCGCTACCCCTGAGCCGGGTACAGGAAGCCTTCCGCCGGATGCAGGCGTATGTATTTGTAAAGCAGGAACACTAAAAAATCCCCGCCGCTTTCCGGTGAAAGCGGCGGGGATTTTGTTGTGCTGCAGCAAGGGATAACTCAGGCAGTTTGCCGGGAGGCCTGTACCAGGCTCATAAGATAGCCTGCAAGGCAGCCCACCAGGGCGGGCACAACCCAGCCAAGAGCCAGGTCATACATGGGCAAAGCCTGCACCAGCTTAGTAACAAGCGGCAGGGCAATCCTGGCTTCATCCAGAGCATAGACCACACTGGCAAAGGCGGTAAAAGCCACGGTGAAGGGGTAGCACAAGGGGGCATTTTGCCACAGCTTATGGGTAAGCCCCAGCACAATGAGGGCAATGGCTACCGGGTAGATGGCATTGAGTACCGGGATGGAAACAGCCAGGATGGCATCCAGCCCCAGAATGGAAACAAAAAAGCTGATTGCTGCAAATACCACTACCCAGGCTCGGTAAGACAGCCGGGGGAACAGCTTATAGAAATACTCACTGCAGGAACTCAAAAGGCCAATGCAGGTGTTCAGGCAGGCAATGACGAACACCACACCCAACAGCACCGAACCAATGGGCCCATACACCCAGTTTACCAGCAGGGTAAGTACCCCGGCACCGTTGGTGTACTGGCCAAGACCGGCACTAACAGCACCCACATGGCCCAGAGCCACATACACCAACAGCAGCACGGCGCCGGCAATCCAGCCCGCCTGAATGGTGTTGCGCACCACCGAGCGGGGGTCGGTAACGCCTTTGGCCTGGATGTTCAGGCTGATTACAATGCCAAAGTTCAGGGCTGCAATGGTATCCATGGTGAGGTAGCCATTCACAAAGCCTGCGGGCAGGGCACTGGCGGCGTATTTGCCCACCGGTGCGCCGTAGCTGCCCGGCGGATTTAAAAGGCAGCCAACCACAACAAAGCCAATGAGCAGCAGCAGGCAGGGGGCCAGAAAGCGGCCCAGGAAATCGGTGAGTTTTTCGGGGTTAAAGGCCACCAGCATTGCCACCGCAAAGAAAGCCAGCGAGTAGGCCCAGATTGCCCAGCCAGGTACATGAGAAACAAAGGGGGTAACCGCCATTTCAAAAGAGGTGGAGGCGGTGCGGGGAATCGCAAGCCCCGGCCCTACCGAAAGGTAGGCCAGCAGAGAAAACCACCAGGCAAATTTACTGCCCACCCGGCCAGCCAGCTGATTGAGCCCTCCGGCCTTGGCCACTGCCAGTACGCCCAGGATGGGCAGACCGATGGCGCTGATGCAAAAGCCTGTCATGGAAAGCCAGAGCGCTGTGCCGGACTGAGCACCCAGCAAGGGCGGAAAAATCAAATTGCCTGCCCCAAAAAACATGGAAAACAGGGTCAGGCCAACCCATAGTTTATCTTGAATTTTTAGTGTTTGCATACCATACCTCCAGGAAGCCAGCTGCCCCAAAACCGACAGCAAAACCGGCTGTCCAGTCTTGGAAGGGCAAGCTTCCCTAAAAAATATTGTTTTTCAGTGTAGCACATGAGGGGGGCTTTGTCCAGCGAAGATAGAAAATCCAGTTAATATACCAAATTAGTAGACTTACCAGCGGCTCAGTTTGGCCAAACAACAAAAAATCCCCGTGCCATTGGCACGGGGAAAAGGGACGCAGGCCCAAATCAATAAGCCTTGCCCCAGTAAACCATCAGGTTGGCGGGTTTGCCGCAGCAGGGGCACACATCGCTGAGGGTTTCCTGCTGGAAGGGCATGCAGCGGCTGGACAGGCCAGCTTCTTCCTTCATTTTTTCTTCGCATTCCAGGCTGCCGCACCACATGGTTTTCACATAGCCGTTGCCAGCCTCGGCCAGCTGCTTGACCTCTTCCATGGTGGTGGCAGACCAGGTGCGATTTTCCCGGTTGGTGAGGGCACGCTGGTACAGGTTCTGGGCCAGCTCGTTCAGCAAACGGGGGATTTCGGTTTCCAGGTCATCCAGGGATACAAAGTATTTTTCGCGGGTGTCACGGCGCACCAGCACACACTGGTTCTTTTCCATGTCCTTGGGGCCGATTTCCAGGCGCAGGGGCACGCCCTTCATCTCCCACTGGCTGAACTTCCAGCCGGGGGAGTTATCGCTGTTGTCCAGCTTGGTGCGCACAAAGCCGCTCAAACGCTGGGCCAGCTCGGCGGCCTTCTCGTTTACACCGGGCTTGTGGGCAGCAATGGGCACAATCACAACCTGGTAAGGTGCAATGGCCGGGGGCAGAATCAGGCCCTCGTCGTCGCCATGGGTCATGATGATGGCGCCTACCAGACGGGTGGAAACACCCCAGCTGGTCTGGTGGGGGTACTGAAGGGTATTGTCACGGCCGGCAAACTGCACATTGAAAGCACGGGAGAAGCCGTCGCCAAAGTAATGGCTGGTGCCGCTCTGCAAAGCCTTGCCGTCGTGCATCATGGCCTCGATGGTGTAGGTGGCTTCTGCACCGGCAAACTTCTCCTTATCGGTCTTTTTGCCCTTTACCACAGGAATCATCAGGTGATTTTCGCAGAAATCAGCGTAGGTGTTCAGCTGCTGCTCGGTTTCCTCAATGGCTTCCTGAGCGGTCTCGTGGATGGTATGACCCTCCTGCCACCAGAATTCACGGCTGCGCAGGAAGGGACGGGTGGTTTTTTCCCACCGTACCACACTGCACCACTGGTTGTACTTCATGGGCAGATCACGCCAGGAGTGCAGCACATGGGCGAAGTGGTCGCAGAACAGGGTCTCACTGGTGGGGCGCACGCACATACGCTCCTCCAGCTTTTCGGAGCCGCCGTAGGTAACCCAGGCTACCTCAGGGGCAAAGCCTTCCACATGGTCTTTTTCCTTTTGCAGCAGGCTTTCGGGAATGAACATGGGCATGGCCACATTTTCGTGGCCGGTTGCCTTGAACATACCGTCCAGAATCCGGGTGATGTTTTCCCAGATGGCGTAGCCGTAGGGGCGCAGAATCATGCAGCCCTTTACGGTGGAGTAGTCCACCAGTTCAGCCTTCAGGCACACATCGGTATACCACTGGGCAAAATCCTCATTGATGGGGGTAATGGCCTCCACCAGCTTTTTTTTCTGTTCGCTCATTGCTTACTTCCTTCCTCTTTATAAGGATTGCTGGGCACAGACCGCAAGGGCCTGAATGAAAAATAAGCCTCCCGCGTTTTCGGCCGGGCCAAAAGGCCCAGCCTTGGCCGGGGAGGCAGCAATCATGCTTGTTGGCAATTACAGATTGTCGTCGATAAAACGCACAACATCACCCACGGTGTGGAAGTTCTCGATGTCCTCATCGGGAATTTCTACGCCGAACTCGTCTTCCAGAGTCATTACCATATCCACCACATCCAGGCTGTCGGCTTCAAAGTCCTCCAGAATGTCGCTGTCCATGGTGATTTTTTCTTCATCGATATCCAGCTGCTCCGCCAGCAGTTCACGGACGCGCTCGAAAGTATCCATACTTTAAACTCTCCTTATATTGGCCCAGCCCATGGGGGGGCGCATTGAATTACTATACATTTTATATCGTATCCGCTACACCTTGTCAAGTGTTTAAAAGGGGAAATTTTGTGCCTGTAAGCGGGATTTTGTCCCGGTGGAGGCTGTTTCTTTTTATGGGGGCATATGCTATGATAGAAAACAAGATACACCCACCCAAAGTGGGCAAGAAAGCACCATGCAGGCCCCGGAGTCTGCGGTTTTTGAAAGGTGGTACAAGGCAATGCGGTTGGAATTTACAAAAATGCAGGGCTGCGGCAACGATTATATTTATCTGGACTGTTTGCAAACCATGGTGGAGCAGCCTCAGCAGCTGGCCATCCAGCTCAGCGACCGGCATTTTGGCATAGGTGCAGATGGGCTGATTTGCATCTGCAAAAGCCAGCAGGCAGATGCCTATATGCGTATGTTCAACAGCGATGGCAGCGAGGGCGGTATGTGCGGCAACGGCGTGCGCTGTGTGGCCCAGTGGCTGTATGAGCGGGGGTTGGCCGGGGAGGAAATCCGGGTGGAAGCTGCGGGCGGCATCAAGGTGCTGCGCCGCCAGGGCGAAGGGCTGTGGCAGGTGGATATGGGCCTGGCAGTGCTGGACCCCTGCCAGATTCCCGTGGAGGGTTTTGGTACAGAGCCGGTACTGGGTGCTGCGCTGATGGTGGAGGGCACTGCCTGGACCGTGAGCTGTGTTTCCATGGGCAACCCCCATTGCGTGACCTTTGTGGACCAGGACCTGGCACAGCTGGAGCTGGAAAAAATCGGCCCCTGTTTTGAATCGCACCCTGCCTTCCCCCAGCGGGTGAACACCGAGTTTGTGCGCCAGGTGGCAGACCATCACCTGGCCATGCGAGTGTGGGAGCGGGGCAGCGGTGAAACGCTGGCCTGCGGCACCGGCGCCTGTGCAGTGGGTGTGGCAGCAGTCATGCAGGGCATCTGCCAGGCAGACCGGGACATCCGTGTTGATTTGCTGGGCGGCAGCCTGACCATCCGGGTGGAGCAGAGTGGCCGGGTTTGGATGACCGGCCCAGCCCAAACGGTATTTGAAGGCAGCATTACGGTGTAATGCACAAAAAATAAACAAATTAAGCCCAGGCACTTGCGCCGGAAAAGTTCGGTGCTATAATAGGAAAAAAGCCGCCCGGCTTCTGGTAAAACCCTAAGCCGGGGGTCCTTTGCGTACAACCAAAGAGGGCCGACGGTAAAGTGAGGGGAAAGACCATGGAAGAATTGATGGAATTGTTGAAGGACCGTCCTGTGATGTACCTGGCCACTGTGGAAGGCTACTATCCTCGTGTGCGCCCGGTCAACCATTACATGATATATAAAGGTCTGCTCTACCTGGCCCTGTGCAAGGATAAGGAAGCTTATAAACAGCTGCTGGATAACACCAACCTGGAGCTGTGCGTTGCACTGGACGATACCCGTATGCTGCGCATTCAGGGCACGGTAAACTTTGACCGCAACCCGGAGACTTATGAGGCGGCTTACATGGCCATGCCGGATTTGAAGGACGCCTACCCGGAAGATACAGGCAAGCATCTGGCTTTGGTGTACCTGGACCATATCAGTGCAGTGCTGTTTGACCGGCAGGATGAGGGCAAGGTACTGGCTCATTTTTAAGAGGGCTGCCTCAGTATAGTGGCTCCTATTCAACAAAAGAATATCTGGTCTGGCTGTAAGGTAAAAATGCCCCGCGGCCAGACCGTTTTTTACAGCAAAAGAAAAAGGCCCGGATTTGCGCATTTTTTGCGCAAAACCGGGCCTTTGTTGCCATAAAATCCCGTTCCAACAAAAACCGCCCTCCTGGACGGGTTGTCCAGAAGGGCGGTTTGCCTGTTTGCACTGCCAGTTATTTGCAAGGGCAGAAGGCTGAAAACAGGTTAGGGAGATACATAATTCAGGGGGTCTACCTTGGTGCCGTTGAGACGCACCTCAAAGTGCAGATGGTTGCCGGTGGAAAAGCCGGTACTGCCAACACCGCCAATATACTGACCCTTGGTAACGGTTTGACCGGCACTGATGGCCAGAGTGCCTGCACTCATGTGGGCGTATACGGTGGCCAGGCCGTCCCGGTGGTTGATAAGAGCCCAGTAGCCGTAGCTGCTGCTGTAACCGGCCAGCAGCACCGTGCCGCTTTCTGCCGCACGGATGGGGGTCTTGGCGGGGGCGGGAATATCAATGGCATAGTGGGGTTTTGTGTCAAAATCCCGGATTTCGCCAAAATAGCTGGAAAGACGGGAGTAGCCGGGCAGAGGCCAAACCATGGAAACGCCCTGGTCCGGAGCCTTGGAAGGCTGGGGCGTAGGGGTGGGGCTGGCGGTGGGAGCCGGGGTAGGTGTGGGGGTAGCCACCGGGGTGGGGCTGGGGGTAACGCCTGGCTCCTGGTCAGAGCTGCTGTCCGACTCGCCTTCAGAGACAGAGGGTTCCGGGGTGGGAGTAGCTACCGGAGTGGGGCTGGGGGTGGGTTCCGGCGTGGGGGTAGGCGTAGGCTCTGGCGTAGGTGCAGGGGTAGGGGTAGCCTTGGCGGCTTCCTCCAGTGCCTTCCGGATCTGCTCCTCATAAAGGGCATCGGCCTGCTCCAGCTCCTCCTTGCGGCGCTCGTACTCCGCTTTCAGCTGCTCGTATTCCGCTTCGCCATCGGAAATTTCCTGGTTCAAATTCTTCAGGTGTTCCTGGTAGTTCTGGCGGCTTTCCTCCAGCTCCTGCTGGTTTTGGGTAACCTCGTTTTTCTTGGTGTCCAGTTCGCTGGCCAGACTGTTTAATTCCTCATGCTCCTGCTCCAGCTGGGTCAGAATGTCCACCGAATGGCTGCTGATTCGCTGCAAGATAGAGGGGAAGGTGAGCAGGTCGTAAAAACTTTTTACATTGGCAATCAGGGCCACACTGCCAGAGTCGTGCATCATTTGCAGGGCCCGGAGCTGTTCCTTGTATTCCTCCAGATGGGTGTCATACTCCTGCTGCTTCTGGTTCATCTGGCTTTGGGTATCCACCAGCTGGTTGCCCAGCTCGGTCTGCTGGTTGGATAAATTGTTGATTTGTTCCAGAAGCTGCTGGGATTTTTGCTCGGTAGCATCCTTGTCCTGCTGGTTCTGGTTTAGAGTATTCTTGCTCTGCTCCATATCCTGCTGGGCGCTGTCCACCTTGTTTTGCAGCTTGTCCAAATCCTCTTGGGTAATGGTAGTATTTGCAGCAAGTGCCGTAAAACTGGCCAGCAGGCAGAGTGCCAGCAGCGCAGCGGTAATTCGTTTTACAAAAAAAGACATAGGGCGACTCCTCTCAAGGGGGGCTGACTATGAGCGGCAGAGAAGGCCAGCTCATTGCAATCTATTTCCAATATACCACGGATTGGTGCTTGCTTCAAGCAAAATTCGGAGGAAGCTATTTCCATATAAAAAATCGCCCTCCCCATACGGGGAAGGCGATTTTTTTAGCGGGAAAGCAGCAATCCAGAAAAATGGCGGCAGGGCCAAGGCCCCGGCCGGTTGCCTGGTTGGGTGATGAAAAACAAACACCGCTGCTTCCTGTACAAAAATGACTTACAGCAGAATGCTCTTGCCGGTCATCTCCTCGGGCTGGGGCAGGCCCAGCAGCTGGAGCATGGTGGGGGCAATGTCAGCCAGAACGCCGCCCTCACGCAGGGCTACATCACCGGCACCGGCCACCAGGAAGGGCACGGGGTTGGTGGTGTGAGCGGTGAAGGGAGAACCGTCGGCTTCGTACATCTGGTCGGCGTTGCCATGGTCGGCGGTGAGCAGCACCTGACCCTGGGCAGCCAGCACAGCGTCCACAACCTTGCCTACGCAGGTGTCCACAGCTTCCACAGCCTTGACGGCGGCATCAAAAATGCCGGTGTGGCCTACCATGTCGCAGTTGGCAAAGTTCAGAATGATTACATCGTACTTGCCGCTCTCAATGCGCTTTACACACTCGTCGGCAACCTCAAAGGCGCTCATCTCGGGCTGCAGGTCGTAGGTAGCAACCTTGGGGCTGGCAATCAGGGCACGGTCCTCGCCCTCAAAGGCAGCTTCCACACCGCCGTTGAAGAAGAAGGTCACATGGGCGTACTTCTCGGTTTCGGCAATGCGCAGCTGGGTTTTGCCGCACTTGGCCAGGTATTCGCCCATTACATTGGTGAGCACCTGGGGCTTGAAGGCCACTTCCACATTGGGCATGGTGGCATCGTACTGGGTCAGGCAGACATAGTGCAGGGGGAACAGGCCCTTCTTGCGCTCAAAGCCGTCGAAAGCAGGGTCCACCAGGGTACGGGTGATTTCACGGGCACGGTCGGGGCGGAAGTTGAAGAAAATCACACTGTCGCCCTCGCTGATGCGGCCACCCTCGCAGGTAACAGCAGGCACAACGAACTCGTCAGTTACGCCGTTGGCGTAGCTCTTTTCCATCACTTCCACAGCGGAGCCATGGTCGCCCTCGCCGTCCACAAAGGCAGCATAGGCCTTTTCCACACGGTCCCAGCGGTTGTCACGGTCCATGGCGTAGTAACGGCCAGCCACCGAGGCAATCTTGCCCAGGCCCAGGCTGTCCAGCTTGGCCTGCAGTTCTTCGATGAAGCTCTTGCCGGAACCGGGGGCCACATCACGGCCGTCCATGATGGCGTGAACATACAGCTCGCTCACACCCAGGTCCTTGGCCAGGTCCAGCAGACCGAACAGGTGCTGAATGTGGCTGTGCACACCGCCGGAGGACAGCAGGCCCACCAGATGCAGAGCCTTGCCGTTTTCGGCAGCGGCTTTCATGGCGCCCACAATGGCCTCGTTGCTGCGGATGGTGCCATCCTGGATGGCCTTGGTGATGCGGGTCAGCTCCTGGTACACAATGCGGCCGGCGCCAATGTTGGTGTGGCCAACCTCGCTGTTGCCCATCTGGCCCTCAGGCAGGCCCACATCCATGCCGGAAGCACCGATGGTGGTGTGGGGGTAGGTGGCAAACAGACGGTCCAGGTTGGGGGTGTTGGCAGCCAGAATGGCGTTGCCCTTCACATGGTCGGGCACCCAGCCGAAGCCGTCCAGAATGCAAAGCATCAAAGGTTTTTTAGACATAAAACAGTTCTCCTTGGTGAATCAAAAAAAGCAATTACTTGCTGGCAGCAGCCACGATGGTGGCAAAAGCATCTGCCTTGAGGGAAGCGCCGCCAATCAGGCCGCCGTCCACATCGGGCTTGCTCAGCAGTTCTTCGGCATTTTCAGCGTTCATGCTGCCGCCGTACTGGATGGTAACAGTGCGTGCCAGCTCCTGGCCGTACAGCTCACCCAGCACCTTGCGGATGGCAGCGCAAACCTCCTGAGCCTGCTCGCTGGTGGCAGTTTTGCCGGTGCCAATGGCCCAAACGGGCTCGTAGGCAATCACAACATTGGCCATCTGCTGGGCAGTTACGCCGTTCAGAGCAATCTTGGTCTGCATGCGTACCAGTTCTTCGGTAACACCCTGCTCCCGCTGGGTCAGGTTTTCGCCCACGCAAACCAGAACTTTCAGGCCAGCGTTCAGGGCGGCCAGGGTGCGCTTGTTTACAGTTTCGTCGGTTTCGGCAAAGTACTGGCGGCGCTCGGAATGGCCGGTGATTACATACTCTACGCCCAGGTCCACCAGCATGGCAGCGCTGATTTCGCCGGTGTAGGCACCGTTGGCCTCAAAGTGCACATTCTCTGCACCCACATGAATGTTGGTGCCCCTGGTTTTTTCCACAGCGGTGGCCAGGGTGGTGAAAGGAGTGCAGATTACAACTTCACAGTCAGCGTCCTTCACGGCGGGAATCAAGGCGTCAATCAGTTCCACCGCTTCGGTAGCAGTCTTGTTCATCTTCCAGTTGCCGGCGATAATGGTCTTGCGGTTTGCTTTATCCATGGTTCGGTCCCTCACTTTGATGAATTTTGTTGAATGCCAGGGTGAATTACAATGCCAAAAAGGCCCCAGCCGGCCCCGCCCCCAGAGGGGCAGGGCGCTGAGGCACTGGGAAATCAATCAGGCGTTCTGGATGCAGGCGATGCCGGGCAGCTCCTTGCCCTCCAGGTACTCCAGGGAGGCGCCGCCGCCGGTGGAGATGTGGGTCATCTTGTCGCCAAAGCCCAGCTGCATAACGGCAGCTGCGCTGTCGCCGCCGCCGATAACGGTGGTAGCGTCAGCCTCGGCCATAGCCTTGGCAACAGCCAGGGTGCCAGCGGCCAGAACGGGGTTCTCAAATACACCCATGGGGCCGTTCCACACAACGGTCTTGCTGGCCATAACAGCGTCGGCAAACAGCTTCTCGGTCTCAGGTCCGATGTCCAGACCCATCTGGCCGGCGGGCATAGCGTCGGCAGCAACCATCTGCACCTCGATGGGAGCGTCGATGGGGTTGGGGAAGGAAGCAGCCACAGCGGTGTCAACAGGCAGCAGCAGCTTTACGCCCTTGCTCTCGGCCTTGGCCATCATCTCTTTGCAGTAGTCCAGCTTTTCGGTGTCCACCAGGCTGGTGCCCACTTCGTAGCCCTTGGCAGCCAGGAAGGTGTAAGCCATGCCGCCGCCGATGATCAGGGTATCTACCTTGTCCAGCAGGTTGCTGATTACATTCAGCTTGTCGGCAACCTTGGCGCCGCCCAGAATAGCGGTGAAGGGACGAACGGGATCGTTCACAGCGTTGCCCAGGTAGCGGATTTCCTTCTCCATCAGGTAGCCAACAGCGGTATCCTTAATGTAGTCGGTCACGCCAGCGGTGGAGCAGTGTGCACGGTGAGCGGAGCCGAAAGCATCGTTCACATAGCAGTCGGCCAGGCTGGCCAGCTCCTGGCTGAACTCAGGCAGGTTCTTGGTTTCTTCCTTACGGAAACGGGTGTTCTGCAGCAGAACCACATCGCCGTCCTTCATGGCGGCAACAGCAGCCTTGGCCTGCTCGCCCACAACGGTGTCGTCGTTGGCAAACACAACGGGCTGGCCCAGCAGCTCGCTCAGGCGCACTGCAACGGGAGCCAGGCTGAACTTCTCCTCGGGACCGTTCTTGGGCTTGCCCAGATGGCTGCACAGAATTACCTTGCCGCCGTTCTCAATCAGCTTTTTGATGGTGGGCAGGGCAGCCACGATGCGGTTGTCGTTGGTGATAACGCCGTCCTTCATCGGCACATTGAAGTCGCAGCGAACCAGCACGCGCAGGCCCTTTACATTCAATTCATCTACGGTCTTTTTACCTAAACCCATGGTGTTTTACTCCTCTCGATTATGAAAGTATTGAAACAGAACCAGCTGCCGTAAGCCGAGCCTTTCCCGCCGGGCAGAGGGCCGCTTTTTCATACTGCCTTTATTATAAACGATAGAGGGCCTGTTCCGCAAGAGCTTTGCTGTTATTGTTTTAACGAAATAGGGCTTATCTGGAGTGGATTTTCCGTCCAAAATGGCCATAAAGAGGGTAAGCTGGCGGCAGGGCTGTCAGCCAACTGCAAAAATTCATAGATTGCACAAACACTTTTGAGGCAATCGTGGTATGATGAAAGCAAAGAAGCTAAGGCAGCACCCCATCATTCCGGGTGGCGGAGTGCGCCGGAACATTGTTTGCGGCAAAAACCAAAAGCGCAGCCAACCCTTGCGGGATTGGCGCACGGTTTGGAACACTGTCACAAGGTGGGTTCGGCGCAATACGCCCCCGGAGCCTTTGGCGTGCATTGCGGGAGCTGCCCCAAAACTTTGAACCAATCATCTCCGGATAGTTCCATGAAAGGAAGGATGCTACCATGCCGGGACTTGCTACCCATTGCGTGTTTGGGGCAAGGGTGCTCAGCCGCCTGCCGGATTGCGAGGTAAAAAGTGCGATTCGGCAGTTTGGCCGGGCCTTTTATCTGGGCAGCCAGGGGCCGGATCTGTTTTGCTACAATTTTTTGCGCCTGGCCCTGCCGGGGCACCGGAACTTGGGGGCCTATCTGCATAACAACCGGGTTCGGGCCTTTTTTGCCGCCGGATTTGTCAGCCTGCCCCCCAAGGGAATCCAGCGGCAAATCTGCCTTGCCTACCTGGCAGGAGCCTACTGCCATTATGTGTGCGACAGCACCTGCCATACCTTTGTTTATGCCCGTACCCAGTATGACCCAAAGCGCACCAGCGTGCGTTACTACGGCCGCCACGCAGCCCTGGAGGCGGACATTGACGCCTGGTATATGCAGCAGCAGCGCTGCCGGTACACCCAGCTGCCCCAGGAGCAGATTTTTCGGCTGCCCGCTGGCCAGCGGCAGGTGATTAGCTGGTATCTGGCCAGGGTGCTGGACCACGCCCTGGGGGATTTGTTTCTGCGCTCCCCCTTTCGGCCCGCTTTTGTGGGGCGGGCGCTCACCATGGCCTCGCTGGAGTCCATGCTGCTCACCGACCCCCAGGCCCAGCGCAAACAAAAGGTGGAAAAATGGGAAAAGAAGCTGATGAAATTTACCCTTCTGTCGGAAAAATTCATCACCGATGGCCCCAGCGCCCACCCAGACCCCATGAACTTTGCCCACAACACCTGGCGGGACCCCTGGAAACCCCATCGGGTGTTTTGTGAGGACTTTCACCAGCTGTTTGAGCGTGGGGTGCGCCTGGCAGTCTGGATGCTGCCCCAGATGGAACAGCCCCAGTGCTTTTTGGATTTGACCGGGGATACCAACTATCACGACGACCGGGTGCTTTCCGGCAAATTTGCCCGGCTGGAGCGGGCCATTGGAGCGGGAGAGAGCGGGGAGCTGCCCAACACCCAGAGCCAGGCGGCAGCCCAGCAGAAAGAGCATATTGATTGATAAAGTAAAGCAGCGGCGCAGCCCCAAGGGCTGCGCCGCTGCTTGCTGTTATGATTTATTTTGCCAGCCGCCAACAGGCGGCCCAGGAGCCAAACTTACCGGCCAGCCGGCTGGTCGGTGGTCATCTCCTTGATGGAGCTTACCAAACCGGCCAGGTTTTGCATATCGCTGGGGATAATCAGCTTGGTGGCGCGGCCGTCGGCCACCTTGGCCAGTGCTTCCAGACCCTTCAGGGCCAGAACCTTGTCGTTGGGGGCGGCCTCGTTCAGCATCCGCAGAGAGTCCGCCAAGGCCTTTTGCACTTCCAGAATGGCCTGGGCTTCACCCTGAGCCTCACGAATGCGCTGTTCACGCACGGCGTCGGCCCGCAGGATGGCGCTCTCTTTTTCGCCTTCGGCCTTGGTGATGGCGGCGGTCTTTTCGCCTTCCGCAATCAGGATGGATTCACGCTTCAGGCGTTCGGCCTTCATCTGCTTTTCCATGGCGTCCTGAATTTCGGCCGGGGGAATGATGTTCTTTACCTCCACCCGGTTTACCTTAATGCCCCACTTATCGGTGGCTTCGTCCAGAATGGCGGTAATCTTGGTGTTGATGACATCACGGCTGGTGAGGGTGTGGTCCAGCTCCATATCACCGATGATGTTGCGCAGGGTAGTGGCGGTAAGGTTTTCGATGGCGGACATGGGCCGCTCCACGCCGTAGGTGTAAAGCTTTGCATCGGTTACCTGGAAAAATACCACCGTGTCAATCTGCATGGTAACATTATCCCGGGTGATTACAGGCTGGGGCTTAAAGTCCACAACCTGCTCCTTCATGCTTACACGCTTTACCACACGCATCAGGAAGGGGGCTTTGAAATGCAGGCCCGCCGTCCAGGTGGAGTGGTAAACACCCAGCCACTCCAGCACATAGGCGTTGGCCTGGGGCACAATGCACACACAGCTGGCCAGCACCAGCACAATAATAACCAGGATGGGGAGCAAAATCATCAATACAGGCATAGTTGGTACCTCCTTTAAGCAGTCAGAGGGTCAAAGTTTTTGCCGCCGGTGCAGCAAAAACGCTTATACATGGGTTGTTTGCTGGCAGGGTTCCACCGTAAGGGTGGTGCCTTCAATGGCCAGTACCCTGCATTGGTCGCCGGGAGCGAGGGGATGCTGGCACACGGCGTTCCAGTCCACGCCGTCCAGCCGTACCCGGCCGGGCTTTTGGGGGGTGATGGGTTCCAGAACCTGTGCGGTGCGCCCCAGGTTTCGTTCCAGATCCAGGGGGGCAGCAGGTTTGCGGTGCCGTGCATTGGCCAGCAAAGGCTTTGCTGCAACCAAAGCTGCCAGGCTAACCAGCAGAAAAATCAGTACCTGGTATACCAGGTTTTGGGTAAACAAGCTGGCCAGCAGTGCGGCCAGGGCCCCGGCAGCAAACCAGATGGTCACCAGGTTGAGGGTGGCGATTTCCACCACAACAAAAAATGCCAGCAAAACAGTCCAGACAACAAGGGCTGTGGTGGGGTTGATGAAAAGTTCCATGGTGCTCCTCCTCTCTGGCGAAAACTCGCCTGTGGTGCGGGTGCAAGGGCCTGAACAAATTGCTTGCTCCCGGTGTATTCAGTGTACCAGATGCAGCCAGGGAACACAAAGGGGAATAGGGGCCGAAAAAGCCATTTTTGTTATAAAATTAGCATTTTTCCCGGCAAAAGAAACGCCGGGCTCACCCACACGCTTGCCCGCGGGCCCGCACAGGCCCGCAGGTGCCGCCTGGGGTAAAAAACAAAAATCCCCCAGGGCCAGTTGGCCGCTGGGGGAGAAAATCAGCTGTTGTGCGCCTGTCCGCAGGAGCTGCTGCCGCAGCCAGTGCAGCCGGGGCAGCCGTCGCCGGGGGCACGGCCAAAGACCTGCTCGTACAGCTTGAGGCCGGTGGGGGTGATGGCAAGGCCGCCTTCGGCTGTTTCCTTTAGGCTGGTGGACATGGCATCTCCTACTTTTTTCATGGCCCAGATGGTTTCATCTGCGGGAATGGCACTGGGGATACCGGCCAGAGCCAGCTCGGCGGCCACAAAGGCACCTGCGGCACCGGCGGCGTTCCGCTTGATGCAAGGAATTTCCACCAGACCGGCCACCGGGTCGCACACAAGGCCCAGAATGTTTTTGAGGGCAATGGCCACCGCATGGCCTACCATTTCCGGCGTGCCCCCTGCCAGCTCCACCAAAGCGGCGGCGGCCATGGCGGCGGCACTGCCGCACTCGGCCTGGCAGCCGCCCTGAGCACCTGCCACCGAAGCATTGGTGGCAATTACCATGCCCACGGCGCTGGCAGTGAACAGTGCCATGACACACTCTTTTTCGGTACAGCCTTTTTCCTGCTGCATGGTAAGCAGCACGGCGGGCAGAATACCGCAGCTGCCGGCGGTGGGAGCTGCCACCACCCGGCCCATGGCTGCATTCAGTTCGCTAACCGCCAAAGCCCGGTACAAAGCTCCTCCCAGCACACTGCCGGTGAGGGTTTTGCCCTCCTCCACAGCTTTGCGCATTAAAAAGGCACTGCCGCCGGTAAGGCCGCTGGTGCTGCGCAGCTGGGGGTCACACCCCGGCTCGATGCACTGGGCCATTACTTGGTAGGTTTCCTTCATCTGGTCAAACACCTGTTGGGGTGTTTGCTCCAGCTGGTGGGCCTGCTGCTCCAGCACCAGGGCAGAAATGGGCTGCCCGGCCTGCTGTGCAGCCTCCACCAGGGCAGCGATGGAATCGTATTTGAATTCTTGATACATAAAAACCTCCCGGCAATCAGTTGGGCAGCAGCATGGTGGAACTTACAATGTTGGGCAGCTGGGCCACCTGCTGGTTCAGCTGGGCATTCAGGGTGCCGTCCATCTCGATGGTCATTACAGCAAGACCGCCCTTTTTTTGGCGGGACAGCCGGAAATTGCAGATGTTGGCCTGCTGGGCTGCCAGCACTTCGGTCACAGCGGCAATGGTACCGGGGGTGTCGTGATGGAGCACAATCAGGGTGGCATACTGGCCGGTAATTTGCACCTCCATGCCATTGACGGCGGTAACCAAAATGCTGCCGCCGCCGATGCTGGCCCCCTGTACCGAAACCTGCCGTCCCGCTGCATCGGTGAGGGTCACCACGGCGGTGTTGGGGTGTGCCTGGTCCAGCTCGATGGTCTGCACCGTAATCTCCAGGCCCTGTTCCCGGGCCAGGTTGGGGGCAAAACGGATGCGCTCATCGTCCGGCGCCATGTCCATAATGCCTGCAATAAGGGCCTTGTCGGTGCCGTGGCCCTTGTAGGTTTTGGCAAAGCTGCCATGGAGCTGAATCAACGCTTTGACGGCAGGCTGGCCCAGCAGGGTGCGGGCAATGCGGCCAATGCGCACGGCACCGGCGGTGTGGCTGCTGGATGGGCCAATCATAACCGGGCCCAGAATATCAAATACATTCATGTGAGGGGAATCTCCTTAACAAAAAAGCCCTGCCCCTGACGGAGGGGACAGGGCAAAAAATGGAATGGTTCAGTGGGTGGAGGCCGCTGCCCCTGGGGCGGGTGCCTGGGTAAGGGCAGGGGTATCTTCCAGCACAATGGTGAACCCATAGGGATTTACTTCGGTGATTTTGCCAAAGGCTTCCACCGCAATCAGCCGGGCAGACCGGTTGATGATGATGTCGGCACTGGTGGTTTTGCCGCTGCGCCGGTAGTGCAGCAATCCATCCTGTGCGGTAATGATTTGCAGAACTCCCTCTGCAAAGGCATCGCATTCTCTGCGCAGGGCACCCAAACGCTCCAAAACGGGGCGCAGCCGGTCCTCGGTGGAGTCCCACTCAAAGAAAGCCCGGTTGAAGGGGTCCCGGTAGCCCTGCATGGCAACTTCGTCTCCATAGTAGATGGAGGGAACGCCGGGCAGGGTAAAAATCATGGCATAAGCCAGCCGCATCAGCTGAATCCCGTGTTCGTACCGGTCCCGGCTTACCCGGCGGCCGCTCTGCCAGTAACGATCCTTGCCGTCTGCCGCATCGTCGGCAATGGCGGTCATGGCCCGCTCGGTGTCGTGGGTGCTCAAAAAGTTCATTAGGGTGTGCAGGGCGGGGGCAGGGTAGTGCTCACACACAGCCATCAGGGCTTCGGCGGTGTCCTGGGCGCTGCGGCCCCGCACAAAATCCAGCACGGCATTGCGGAAGGGGTAGTTCATCACTGCATCCAGCCCCTTGCCCAGCAGGTAGGTGCGGCGCACGCCGTAGGCTTCCTTGGTGGTGGCGTCCTCCCACACCTCGCCCAGCAGGTAGGTATCCGGCCCGTGGGCCTTGATGGCCTTGCGGATGTCCTGGATAAAATCATCCGGCAGCTCGTCGGCCACATCCAGCCGGAAGCCGGAGGCCCCCAGCTTCATCCAGGTGTCAATCACGCCATTTTCGCCGCAGATGAACTGCCGGTAGTCCGGGTTCATCTCATTTACCTCCGGCAGGGTATCGAAGCCCCACCAGCTGCGGTAGCCGCAGGCATAACGCTGGTCAAAGTCGTACCAGTTGCGGTAAGGGCTGTTGGGGTCATGGTAGGCTCCGCCCACGCCGTAGCGGCCCTCCTTGTTAAAGTACACACTGTCCGACCCGGTGTGACTGAACACGCCGTCCAAAATAATCCGGATGCCATACTCCCTGGCCTCGGCGCAAAGCTGGCGGAAATCCTCGTTGGTGCCCAGCAGGGGGTCTGCCTTCAAGTAGTTGGCGGTGTTGTACCGGTGGTTGGAATGGGCCTCGAAGATGGGGTTCAGGTAAATCCAGCCCACATTCAGCTTGGCCAGGTAGGGCAGCTTTTGCCGAATGCCTGCAAAGTCGCCCCCAAAATAATCCATATTCAGGTAGCCGCCCTGTTCGTTGGGCCAGAAATAGGGTTCGCCCTTTTTGTCTGCCCGGTATACCCGGTCTGCAAAGGGCATGGGTTTGGAGGGGTTGCCTTCACAAAAACGATCCGGGAAAATCTGGTACAGAACACTGCCCTTGAGGGAATCCGGGGTGGTGAAGTCCGCCTCGTATACCGTGAGCTGCCACCAGGCACCTTGCTCCCAGCCCAGCACGGCTTCGCCCAAGGAGCCCCGGAACAGCTTGCGAAAATCGGAATATAAATCGAAATAATAGAAGTACAGGCCCACCTCAGGTAGGGTGAGACTGAGGGTAAAGTGGTTAATTTCCTGCTGGCAGCCGGTAAAGGTCATGGGGTAGTGGACCGGAGTTTCCCCATCCCGCACCAGCACCAGGTGGGGTTGTACAAAGCCATAGTTATAAGGGATAGTTAAGGAAAAAGACACCGGCTGCCCTGCTGCAACGGCACCGAATGGGGTTTTATAGGCCGGGTCAAAGCTGTTATATAAACGATCCAAATACAACACTCCTATGAGCGTGCTGCCCGGTCCTTATGCAAGACCGGGCAGCACAGTAATGGCCAGGGATTTATTTAACAGGGTTTGCATGCCAGATGGTATGGGCGTAGTCCAGTACCGAGCGGTCGGCGCTGAAGATGCCGCTGTTGGCGATGTTGGCCAGGCTCATCTGGTTCCAGCGGGTGCGGTCGGCATAAATGCTTTGTACATCCGCCTGGGCACGGCGATAGTCCTTGAAGTCTGCCATCACCATATAGGGGTCGCTGGTGCGCAGGTTGTTGACCACCTCGTGGAAGCTTTCGCCATTCCAGCCCTTTTCCAGGAAGTCCAGCACCTCCATGGCCACTTCATCGTTGTGGATGAACATGCTGGGATGGTAGCCCATGGCTTTGAGGGCATCCACTTCGTGGGTGCGCATACCAAAGATGATTTCGTTTTCCTCGCCGGCAGCCTGGGCAATTTCCACATTGGCGCCGTCCAGGGTGCCCAGGGTAATGGCGCCGTTCATCATGAACTTCATGTTGCCGGTGCCGGAAGCCTCGGTGCCAGCCAGGCTAATCTGTTCGCTCACCTCACTGGCGGGCATCAGACGCTCGGAGAGGGATACATTGTAGTCCTCCAGATAGATAACCCGCAGTTTTTCCCGTACAGCGGGGTCGGCGTCGATGAATTCGCCCAGCTTGCAAATCAGGCGAATCATCTGCTTGGCCATGTAGTAGCCGGGGGCTGCCTTGGCTCCAAACAGGTAGGTTTTGGGGGTGAAGTTTGCACCCGGGTTATGTTTCAGGTACAGGTACTGGGCGGCAATGTTCAGGGCATTCAGATGCTGGCGGTTGTACTAGTGCATTCGCTTGACTTGGCAGACACAGTTGGAGTAAGGGCTGACGACGTTCCCGTGGGTTTTGTGTA
>CALWNE010000008.1 GCA_944382705.1 uncultured Allofournierella sp. | reverse complement strand
CTCTAAGAAACGCCACAGACGAAAATGTGGCTTAATTCCAAGCAAAAACAGCTGAATAGCTGCCCTGAGCTAAGTGTGGTCGTAACAGGTGGTAGAGCAGCTGACTCTTAATCAGCGGGCCCAGGGTTCGAGTCCCTGGAAGTGCACCACGAAAGAGCACCCAATCGGGTGCTCTTTTTTCTTTGCCGCTATGATTTTGAAAGGTTCAGACTTTTTATAAGAAAGCTGATGCGGATTTTGGGTGATTCAAAGGTGAGCGCCGACAGTGGCGGATACAGCGAACCGGAGCGGGCTGGGCAGCAGCGCAGAGCAATGGGAGCACACTGTGGTGTGCGAAGTCAGTGCGACACGCTGCAACCGGAAGAGCAGCACAGCTGCTGGGACCAGAAGCGGCTGTAGCTGTAATGGTTTTGCAAAACCAAGATTAAATAATAAACACTTTCAGCTCAGATGAAAACATTGCGGATCCTTAAGAATCTATCAAGGTTATCGAGGAAAGGAAAGCTGCCAGCGCTGCCAGATTTGATGAAAAATCGAAGCAGTAGCAGCGATGAAAAACTAACTGAATCTACACTTAAAAGTGGATTAATGAAAGCGAACACCCATTTGGTGTTCGCTTTTTTGTTGTGAACAGCAAGGATTTCCGCGGGGAGATTTTAAAGAAAATTTGTTCTTGGTTTAGAAGCAACTGCCCTTGTTGCAAAATATGGATTTTTAACGCTTGTTTTAAAAAAGATATGGCCGATGCGAAAAATATTTTATATAATTCAAGCAGAAAATATTGATTGCAAGGCAATTTTTGGAAAGGACAATTGTTGCATGAAGGTCACAGTAAGGCCCTTTGGGGTTACAAAGGATGGAAATGCAGTACAGTGCTTTCGGATGGAGCATGAAAGCGGCATGGTGGCAGAAGTGCTGGACTACGGCGCAACCCTGCGGGCCTTATGGCTGCCGGAATCTCATCGGCGCTTGCAGGTGTGCATGGGATATGAAACTCTGCAAGCATATGAGGATGGCACGGCGTATGCAGGAGCCATTGTGGGCCGCTGTGCGGGCCGCATTGCCGGTGGAGCATTTACCCTAAAGGGAACCGATTACCACCTGCCTTGCAACCAAGGTGCAAACCATCTGCACGGCGGGATAAAAGGATTTGACCGGCACCTATGGCAGAGCCAGCTGTTGGAGCAGGGCATTCGTTTGTTTCGCCATGCACCTGCAGGGGAGGAGGGTTATCCCGGCGCTGTAGATGTGGCGGTTACTTATCTGTTTGAGCCGGATGGTACATTGCGGCTCATACTGGAAGGCAAGGCCCTGGATGATACGGTGCTGTCCATGACCCACCACGGATACTGGAACCTGTCCGGCCGGTTTGACCGTGCCGCTGAGGGGCATCTGTTCTGGACTCCTGCAAACCAAGTTGCGGCAATCCGTCCCGATGGAATCCCCACAGGGGAATTGATGCAGACAGAGGGAACCCCTTTTGATTTTGCAAAACCTGCCCTGCTTGAAGAGCGCTGGAACCAAAAACACCCCCAGCTTGAGGCGGGCAGTGGATTTGACCACACTTTTTTGGTGCAGGAAAAGGGCTTGCGCAGGGTATGCGGGCTGCTGTGCCCCAAAACAGGTGTGGCCATGGAGGTTTTTTCTACCCTTCCGGGCATTCACCTGTACACCGGCAATTTTTTGAAGCCAACCCATAGCGCCATTGCGCTGGAGCCGCAGTATATTCCCGATGCACCAAACCACCCGGAATTTCCTAGTGTGGAACTGGAAAAGGGAAGTTCCTGGACCCATGAAATTTGCTATCGATTTACAAAATTAACAACATAACATTTGCGAAAAGAGGCTAGGACCAATGAAAGATATGCAAACTTTTTTGAACGCCGTGCAGCAGGGCCAATTTGACGAACGCCTGCGGCAGCTGTATGTGTATCACGGCAGCCAGCAGGAGCTGGAGCAGGCCCGGCAGAGGGTTTGCAGTGTGCTGGAAGGATTTGGGCGGGAATTTCCGGATGTGGACTGCACCGGTGCTGCCCTGTTCAGCGGCCCCGGCCGCACGGAAATCGGCGGAAACCACACCGATCATCAGCATGGCTGTGTGCTGTGCGCCAGTGTGAATATGGATGTGCTGGCCTGTGTGGTGCCCAACGAAACCAGCCAGGTGCGCCTGGTATCCGAAGGGTATCCGGCTCTGGTCATTGACCTGGAGGATCTGGAGATTCATCCGGAGGAGAAAAACACCTCTGCATCCCTTATTCGAGGCGTAGCCCATGGTGTGGTGCAGGAGGGCTTTGCAGTAAAAGGCTTTTGTGCTTATGTGAGCAGCACGGTGCTGAGCGGTTCCGGCCTTTCTTCCTCCGCTGCGTTTGAAACCATGCTTGGCAATGTGTTCAATCAATTTTGCTGCAAAGGTGCTTTGAGTGCCGTAAAATTGGCACAAATTGGCCAGTATGCAGAGAACAAATACTTTGGAAAGCCCTGTGGCCTGATGGACCAGGCCGCCAGCTCTGTAGGCGGTGTGGTAGCCATTGACTTTAACGACCCTGCACACCCGGTGATTGAAACAGTGCAATGCAATCTGGAGGCCCATGGCTACCAGATGTGCATTGTGGATACCAAGTCCTGCCATGTAGACCTGACCGACGATTACGCAGGCATTACCCAGGAGATGGGCGGCGTGGCTGCCTACTTTGGCAAGGCTGTGCTGCGGGATGTGGAGGAAGCAGAGTTCCGACGGGCCATTCCTGCCCTGCGCCATAAGCTGGGCGACCGTGCTGTGCTGCGGGCCATGCACTTTTTTGCAGAAAACAAGCGGGCCCAGCAACAGGCAAAAGCCTTGCACGATGGGGATATGGAACGCTTTTTGGAGCTGGTGCGCCAGTCTGGCCAGTCCTCGGCTACCCTGCTGCAGAATACCTGGTCGGTGGCAACACCCCAGGAGCAGGCCATTCCTCTGGCGTTGGCTCTGGCCGAACAGGTTTTACAGGGTGAGGGTGCTGCCCGTGTGCACGGCGGCGGCTTTGCAGGCACAATTCAGGTATTTGTGCCCCAGAGCAAGCTGGAGCAGCTGGTGCAGACCATGGAAGCCGTATTGGGAGAAGGCAGCTGTCATCTGGTATCCCTGCGGGGAGAGGGCGGCTGTCTGGTATTCAGCAGCGAACAGGAGTGAGGGATATGACGGTACAGCAAGCAATTTCCGGATTGTTAGAGTATGCAATTGAAAAGCAGCTCATAGAGCCCTGCGACCGCATCTGGGCGGCGAACCAGCTGCTGGCAGTGCTGGGGCTGGATGCCTGGCAACAGGAAACTGCTCCCCAGCAGACAAGTCTGCCACAGCTGCTGGAAGTATTGGTGGAGGATGCTGCCCGGCGTGGACGCATTGATGGAGAATCCATCACCCAGCGGGATCAGCTGGATACCACTCTCATGGGAGTGCTTACCCCCCGGCCGGCCCAGGTGATTGAAACATTCCGCAGCCTGTACCAGCAGTCCCCTGAAAAGGCGACCAACTGGTATTACCAGTTCAGCCAGGATACCAACTACATCCGCACTGACCGGATTGCAAAGGACCTGCACTGGACCGCAGAAACCGAGTATGGGGTGCTGGATATCACCATCAACCTTTCCAAGCCGGAAAAGGACCCCAAGGCCATTGCGCTGGCCAAAACCCAGGCTTCCACCAGCTATCCCAAATGCCAGCTGTGTGTGGAAAATGAGGGATATATGGGCCGGATGGACCACCCCGCCCGTGCCAATCATCGCATGATTCCCCTCACGGTGGGCGGCCAGCAGTGGATGCTCCAGTATTCCCCTTATGTATACTACAACGAGCACTGCATTTTGCTGAACAGTGAGCACTGCCCCATGCAGATTGACCGCAGCTGCTTTGATAAATTGCTGGATGTGGTAACCGAGTTCCCCCACTACTTTGCAGGTTCCAATGCGGACCTGCCCATTGTGGGCGGCTCCATCCTGTCCCACGAGCACTTCCAGGGTGGGCGCTGCCTGTTCCCCATGGAGACTGCCCCGGTGGAGCACCCTGTTGCCATTCCCGGCTACGAGGATTTGCAGGTTGGCCTGGTGAAATGGCCCATGTCGGTGCTGCGTGTAACCGGCTCCAGCAAGGAGCGGGTGGCACAGCTGGCTGAGCATGTGCTGAAAACCTGGCAAAATTATACCGATGAAGCAGCCTTTGTGTTTGCCCATACCCAGGGAGAGCCTCACAACACCATCACCCTCATTGCCCGCCGCAGGGGACAGGACTACGAACTGGATCTGGTGCTGCGCAACAACATTACCACCCAGGAGTTCCCCATGGGAGTATACCATCCCCATCCGGAACTGCATCACATCAAAAAGGAAAACATTGGCCTGATTGAGGTGATGGGCCGTGCCATTCTGCCTGCCCGGCTGAAGCAGGAGTTGAGCCTGGTGGCAGAGTGCCTGGAAACAGGCCGGGACCTGAACAGCCAGCCGGAAACCGAAAAGCACGCCCAGTGGGCTGGGGAAATTTTGGCTCGTCATGGTGCTTTTGCGCCAGGGGAGGCCTGGCCGGTGGTGCAGAAGGAAACCGGACGGGTGTTTGCCCAGGTGCTGGAGCACGCCGGTGTATTCAAACGCACCGAGGAAGGGCGCGCTGCCTTTTTGCGGTTTGTGGCGGCCCTGTAATTATAACGCTATCTCCTAAACATCTACATAAAACCCAAAAAAGCGATGACTTCCACGGAAGTCATCGCTTTTTTGGTTGATGATGGAAAAACCGGGAAACTTTCATTGCCCGGCGGAATGGAGACCTTTCACCGTATTGTTGATGAGCTGAAAGGTAAGCTGGGCCATGTGCTGGGGAGACTGGGGACAACCCCGGAACAGCCAGTCCTTAATCAGGCCCACACAGCCTGTTACACAGTAGGAATAGGTATAGGTTAAATCCTCCGCCTGTTGGGGAAAAGCTTCCCGCAGGGCCTTGAGGCTGTAGTGGGAGAGCATGGCCTCAATGCGGTGCAAAAAAGCCATGTCCCCATGTGGGCCCAGCAGGGCGGCGCAGATTTCCCGGCTGTTAAAAAGGATTTCAAAAATATCCTCAATAAAGGGAAAGCTCTGTTCGTTGAAGGGGGTCAATGGATGGGTTTGGATGGTGTGAAGCAGCTCCTCAAACAATTCGTTTTCGATGCTTTCCAGCATATGGTAGATGTCTGTATAGTGCAGGTAAAAGGTGGAGCGGTTAATATCCACCAGCTCCACCAGTTCGGTTACCGTCACCTCGTTTACGCTTTTGGTACTCATAAGCTGGGCAAGGCCATGGCGCAGCTGGGCTTTGGTACGGCGGACGCGCCGGTCTGGCTTTTTCTCCACGCAAAAAACCTCCTTTTGGTTTGTAAAAAAACTATGATAGTTCAACATCAGCACAACAAACTGTCGATTATACGGCACACTGATGTAAAATTGATGGTTGAGCGGAACATTCCTGTTTAGTATAATTCTGCTTACGGCAAAAAGCAATACAACGATGGGTAAACAACATACTGTTGTTTTTTGCAAAGAAAACAGGAAAGGAAGCGACTTTTTTGTTCTATGCTGAAAGGTGAATGGAAAAAACTGCTGAGCAATAAGCTGATGCTGTTGGTGATGGCGGCTGTTGTGATAATTCCCACCATCTACACAACCTTGTTTTTGGGTTCCATGTGGGACCCCTACGGAAATGTAAACCATCTGCCGGTGGCACTGGTGAACCAGGACCAGCCGGTGGATTATGAGGGCCGCAAGCTGGAAATCGGCACACAGCTGACCCAGCAGCTGCTGGAGGATGCGTCGCTGGATTTTCAGCTGGTGGACCAGCAAACCGCCCAGGAGGGCCTTGCAAAGGGGAATTACTACATGGTAATTACCATTCCCCAGGATTTTTCCGCCAATGCGGCCACCCTTACCCAGGCACAGCCCCATCAGATGGAGCTCAAGTACCAAACCAATCCGGGTACAAACTACATCGCCTCCAAATTAAGCGAAAGTGCCATGAAGGAAATCCAGGCAGGTGTGCGGGAAAAAGTGACCCAAACCTATGTGGAAACCATGTTTGACCAGCTCACCCAGGTGGGGGATGGCATGGAGCAGGCCGCAGAGGGTGCAGGCCAGCTGGAGGATGGAACACAAAAGCTGTTTGACGGCAACCAGACCATCCAGCAGAATTTGCAGCGGCTGGCAGACAGCACCCTGGTATTTCGGGATGGAAGCCAGACATTAAGCCAGGGCCTGGCCCAGTACACCCAAGGCGTGGCACAGCTGGCCGAAGGTGCCGGAAAGCTGGACCAGGGCGCTTTGGCTGTGCAGGGCGGTTTGAACCAGATGGGAGAGTCTGCGCCGGCTTTAGCCGAAGGAGTGCAGGCACTTAACGAAGGAGCAGAGCAGCTGGCACAGGGAGCCGGCCAGGCCAAAAACGGAAGCGATGCGCTGGCCGAGGGTGCTCAGCAGGTGGACCAGAACCTGCAAATTCTGAACCAGGGCCTTGGCCAGCTGCAAACCCAGACTGGGACCCTGCCCGATGCCGCAAAGGCATTGGATGAGGGTGCTGTTCAGGCCCAGAAGGGGGCGCAGGCTTTGGCTCAAGGTGCAGAAGACCTGGCACAGGGGGCCCAAAAGGCCCAGGCGGGAGCTCAGGCGCTGAACCAGGGGTTGCAGCAGCTGAATGAAAAATCTGAGCAGCTGCAAACAGCAGCCGACCAATTAAAGGCAGGAGCGGATGGCTTGGCTGCCGCCTTGGCTGGGGCATCCGGCAGCGGTCAGCCCCAGCTGGCTCAGCTGCAGCAGCAAACACAGGACGCCGCCCAGCAGGCCGCCGCAGGTGGTGTGGTTCTTCAGGACCCGGCGGGGCTTGCACAAACCATTGAGGAGGCCATTCCTGCCGCCCAGGCAGGAGACCCGCAGGCTCTGGATAGCCTGATCCAGGCTGCCGGTCAGCTGGCCGCACTGGCCCAGCAAACCTACCAGCAGGCACAGGCGGCAGATACTGCCCGTGAGCAGGCAGCACTGGCCTTGCAGCAAACAGCGCAGGCTTTGGCTGGCGATGCCAGCGGTAATGAGGCTGCACTGGCAGAGGCTGTAACCGGCGTACAGGCAGGTGCCCAGGCATTGCAGCAGGGAATTGCACAATACACCCAGGGTGTGGCCCAGGCAGCGGCGGGCAGCGCCGCATTGGCGGACCAGACCACCGGTTTGCCTGCCTTGCAGGCAGGTGCCCAGCAGCTGGCCCAGGGCACCAAAGCCCTTGGGGAAGGACTGACGGTACTCCAGCAGGGGACCGGACAGCTGGCAGAGCAAGCTCCCCTTTTGACCCAGGGCATTGCCCAGGCCGCCCAGGGTGCCAGCACCTTACAGCAGGAGGGAACCTCTGTTTTGGGGCAGAAGGCAGCGGAATTAGCCGGGGGGTTAAACCAGCTGGCAGCGGGCAGCGTTGATTTGAAGGCTGGCATGAACAGCCTGAATGGTCAAATTCCCACCCTTACCCAGGGCATTCAGCAGCTGCAGCAGGGCACAGGGGCCTTAAAGGATGGAACGGCTCAGCTGGTGGCTGGAGCAACTGCACTGACCCAAAACAGCCCAGCCTTGAACCAGGGCGCAGCTGCACTCAGCGATGGTGCAAAACAAATTCAGAGCGGCGCCGCACAGCTGGCCGAAGGCAGCGGAACCCTTGCAGAAGGCTTGGGCCAGCTGCGGGATGGGGCTTCCACCTTGCAGGACAGTTTGGCCGACGGCGCTCAGGAAATTTTGAGCACCAACACCACCCAGCCGGTGGTGGATATGTTTGCAGCCCCGGTGGTAAGCCAGGAAACCCAGCTTACCCAGGTGCCCAACAACGGCCATGCCATGGCCCCTTATATGATGTCGGTGGCTTTGTGGGTAGGCTGCATTGCCTTTAGCCTGATGTACCCTCTCACCCAGTATACCGGCAAGCTGAAAAACGGCGCAGCCTGGTGGCTGAGCAAGGCATCGGTGCTGTATCCGGTTGCGGTGGCTCAGGCACTGGTGATGGTGGCTGCTCTGCACAGCATCAATGGGCTTGACCCGGTGCGCCTGGGCCAGACGGTGCTGGTGGCTTGCGTGGCTTCGGTTACCTTTATGTCGGTTATGTATTTCTTCACCAATCTGCTGGGTAAGGCAGGCAGCTTTTTAATGCTGATTTTTATGGTGGTACAGCTGGCCGGTTCGGTGGGAACCTATCCCCTGGAGATTTCCGGCTCGTTTGTAAAGGGACTTCACGACTGGGTACCCTTTACCTACACAGTAACCGCTTTCCGCCGTGCAATCTGCGGCGGTGAAGCGGTGGGCGGCTGCCTGGCCTACCTGGCCTTGTGGCTGGTGGTATTCACTCTCCTCACTGTTTTGGTATTTGCTCTGCGTGCCAGCCGCATTAAGGCAGAAAAACCCACCCTTATGGTTTGGCTGGAAGAACACGGCCTTGCATAATCTGCCATTGATTTAATTGATCAGAGTGCTTTTATAGCCGTCTCATGCTCTGTGTGTTGCAGAGGGTGAGGCGGTTTTTTAAATGAAAAAAATGGATTTTACGCAGATACCCCGCCTACGGCCAACAAGATAAGCTGGCTGTGGGCGGGGTATCTGGCGTGTGAATTAAACAAGGTGAGCAGGCCTTGCAGATTGGCTGGTGCGGTGCAGCAGAACATGGGCATCCAAAAGGTCCTGCAAAATCCGGTGAAAGCAGCGGATGTCCTCTTCCTGCAATCTCCCGGCGGACAGTGCCTCCATGGAAAAACCAAGGAGATGAAAGCCGATGATGCGGGTACAGACAGGCACCGGATAGCGAAACTGGTCGGTAGGGATATTGCTCTCCACCAGATGATTCACACACATCAGCAGCTGCTGAGAGAATTCGGCATACAGATAGGCGCTGTGCTGAGGATTAACATACTGGAAAAAATTAAGATGGGTTTGCAGCAAGCCCAGAAAGCAATCCAGCAGATTGTGAACCATCAGGGCGATAATATCCTGAGAGCTGCCGGGCAACCGGCTTTGCAGGTTGGCAAAATTCAGGCGGGTTTCCACCATAAACTGGTGTATCACTTCGCTGGCCAGCTTGTATTTATCGGTGTAGTGGGCATAAAAGGTGATGCGGCTTACATTTGCTTTGCTGCAAATTTGAATGACAGTAAGCTCCTCAAAGGAGCATTCCTGCAGCAGCTGAATGAGAGCAGACCGCAAAGCCTGCTTACTTTTAGAGATGCGCTTATCTTCAACCATGAATTGCTGTGTCCTTCCTAGATAGTGGAAAAAACATGGAAAATATTGTTTAAATCAAAAAAAGATTAAAAACTTTCTGTATAATAAAAAATGGTATAACTCACCAGTGAAACGGCAAAAGGAGCACACTATGCAGCAACAAGCATCCGCACAAGTAATAACGCAAGAGCAGATCAAGGCCTATTTGTGTTACCTGCGAGAGCAGGAAAAGGCCAAGCATACACAGGAGAAATACAGCAGGGATTTGCAGGCGCTGTATCGGTTTTTGCCCCAGGGACTATGCACAAAAGAGAAGCTCCTTTGCTGGAAAGAGTATCTGTGCGAACAGTTTGCAACCAGCACGGTAAATTCCATGCTGGCGGCAGCAAATGGTTTTTTTCGTTTTTTAAACTGGCATCATCTGCGGCTTAAGCCCTTAAAAATGCAAAGAACGCTGTTTTGCCAAGAGGAAAAGGAGCTTACCAAAAGCGAGTATCAGCGGCTGGTGCATACCGCCCAGGACAGCCGAAACAAGCGGCTTGCATTGGTGATTCAAACCATCTGCGCAACGGGCATTCGTGTTTCGGAACTGCGATTTATTACAACCCGTGCCGTCGAAAGCGGCCGAGCCGAGGTAATATGCAAAGGCAAACGGCGCATGGTGTTTTTGCCAAAGCCGCTGTGCAAACAGCTGAAGCAGTATATCAAACAGCAAAAACAAACCAGTGGGCCGGTGTTTGTGACCCGCAGCGGAAAACCGCTGGACCGCAGCAACATCTGGCGTGACATGAAACGGCTGTGCCGTTTGGCCCAGGTATTGCCGGAAAAGGTGTTTCCCCACAATCTTCGGCATTTGTTTGCCCGTACTTATTATTCCAGAGAAAAGGACATCTCCCGACTGGCGGACCTTTTGGGACATACCAGCGTAACCACGACCCGCATTTATATGGTGGAAAGCGGAACGATTCATGCCCGCCATGTGGAACGGCTGGGCCTTATTATCACATAATTTCAATTATGTGATATCTCAGGCCAAAGTATGTAGAGATATTATAACACATAATTTCAATTATGTGGTTTGCTTGCCGTTTTTTCTTTTAGATTTTTTTAAAATCGCAGATTTAAATAAAAAAACTCGAAAACAGCAATAGACCGGCCGATTTTTTTATCGGCCAGTCTTTTTGTGCTGTCTGAAATTAAAATTTAGACGGGAATTTTTCCTCTCTTTGCTGGGTTCATTGCAAAAAAACGGTGATTTTAGTATAATCGAAAAAGATTTTGCACCAATTTTTTCAAATTTTCAGATTTTGGATGACCACATAATTGAAATTATGTGGTGCTTCAAGGCGGCATCTACGAAAGGAAGAAGCACAGTGAGTCAAAAGCGAACCGTTCAGGATGCGTTCTATGTTTTTTGTGTAGCCTTAATGGTTGCAACAGGTCTGGTGGGTTTGGTGGAGCTGTATATCAACAGGTCTGATACCACGCTGTTTTTGATTTGCAGCATTCTGCTGGTTGTATCCAGCGGATGCTTACTAAAGTTGTATGCTGTACTGCGCAGAGGCAAGCAATATTTAATGGAGCTTGCTTACCGGGACCCTTTGACCAACTCCCGCAACAAGGCCTATCTCCGAGATAAATTGGAGGTTATCCTGGCCCCGGCGGAGGAACGAAAGGTTGCCATGGTGGCCTTTGATATAAACCGGTTCCGTATCATCAACGAAATGTACGGCGCGCAGGTGGGCGACAAGGTGCTGCAGCAGGTCAGCAAACTGCTGCAGCAGGCAGCACAGCCAAAGGAAACCCTGATCCACGCCCAGGCAGACCAGTTTGTGGTGATTAAATTTTACAAAAATCAGCAGGAACTGGAAGATTGGGTGATGCAGACCTGCAAAACCATTGCGGCGGCGCCACTAAAGCCTGCCTCCGTGCGGGTAAATTTGACTGCCGGCATCTATTTGATGAATCCGGAAGATAAGGTGGGCGTTGAAAACCAATACAACTACGCCATTACCGCTTTGCGGATGGCAAAGCAGAAAAATCAACCCTTTGTTTACTTTGATCAGGAAATTTACCGTAGGGCACTGGCTCAAAAGCAGCTGGAAGACCAGGTGGAACAGGCATTAAAAAATGAAGAATTTGAGCCGTGGTTCCAGCCCCAGTACGATGCAGTGACCGGCCGGATGATTGGGGCCGAGGCTCTGGTGCGCTGGCGCAGGAGTGATGGCACTCTGGAAAGCCCTGCTGCTTTTATTGAGATATGCGAGCGCAACGGCAGCATTCGGCAAATTGACCAGCTGATGTTCTGCAAGGTATGCCGTCTGATGCGTGACTGGCGGCAGCAGGGGCTGCCGGTGGTGCCGATTTCCATCAATATTTCCAGGGCCTACCTGGAAAATCAGGATGTTATGGAGTTTCTTACCGCTCAACTTTGCCGCTACCGGGTGCCGGCCGATTTGATTCAGCTGGAGATTACCGAAAGCCATATGCAGGAAAACGAGCAGGCACTGCACCGGCAAATTGCCCAGATGCACCAGCGGGGATTTTCGGTTTCGCTGGATGATTACGGAGTGGGGTACTCCTCCCTCAAGGCATTGCACCAGCTGAATTTTGATGTGCTTAAAATTGACCGCAGCTTTATTGCCTCCATTGGAACAGAAAAAGGCGAAAGCATTGTGCGCCATGCCGTTTTGCTGGCACAAAGCCTGAAGGTGGTTACCATTGCCGAAGGAGTGGAAACCCCAGAACAGTACCGGTTTTTGCGGGATTGCGGCTGCCAGAATGTGCAGGGGTATTATTTTAGCCGCCCGGTGGACCCCAAGCGTTTTGCAGAGCTGATGGAGCAGTGCACCGCTCCTGTTTTTGAATCAAACACAGCAGTATAAAAAAGAGAGCCGCTGGCTCTCTTTTTTTATTTGAAGAAAAAGGGGAAAACAGGTCGTTTTAAGCAAAGAAAATCTTTTGGAAGTGCTGCATGGGAGTAGCATTTTGTATAAAATTGGTATATGCTAAAGAAAGATTTAAAAATTTACACAAAGGGGGGCAGCAATGCAGCACAAACAGCGCCATGGAGTGGGGTGGGCACTCTTGATTTTGGTACTGCTGGTTACTTTGGTAGGGGCAGTTTGGGTGGGGCGCCTTACCACCAAAGGATACCAGCTGTACCGGCAGGCTTTGGCACAAATGCCGCTGCCCCAAAAAGTGGCCCAGCTTCAGCAGGAGGAGGGCTATACCCCACTGGAACAACTGCCTCAAACCTATCTGGATGCAGTGATTGCGGTGGAGGATAAGCGGTTTTACATCCACCAGGGCATTGACCTCATTGCCCTGGTGCGTGCATTGCTTTATAACATCAAAAGCGGCAGCTACGACCAGGGAGGCAGTACCATTACCCAGCAATTGGCCAAAACCATGTATTTTACCCAGGAAAAACTGGTGGAGCGTAAAATTGCCGAGGTGTTTATGAGCTGGGATTTGGAGCAAAACTACTCGAAAGAGGAGATTTTGGAGCTGTATGTAAACAGCATTTATTTTGGAGAGGGGTATTACGGTATTGGTCAAGCTGCGCAGGGATACTATGGCATTGACCCCGGGCAGATGGATTTTGACCAATGCACCATGATGGCCGGTGTGCCCAATGCACCTTCGGTGTATGCACCCACCGAAAACCCTGAACTGGCCCGGCAGCGGCAGCGGCAGGTATGGAGACGGATGAAACAATGCGGCTACCTTACCCAAAGTCAGGCCCAGCGGTTGGGGTTGGAATAGACTGAAAAAAAGAATTTTGAAAAAATTGAATTTTTTTAAGAAAAACCGTTGACAAACAGAGATAGCCGGGTTATAATAATGAAGCTGTCAGATGTGGCCCGTTGGTCAAGCGGTCAAGACGGCGGCCTCTCACGCCGCAAACGGGAGTTCGATTCTCCCACGGGTCACCATTATGCACTTCTAGCTCAGTTGGTAGAGCAGCTGACTCTTAATCAGCGGGCCCAGGGTTCGAGTCCCTGGAAGTGCACCAGTTATTCCTCAATAGCTCAGTCGGTAGAGCATGCGGCTGTTAACCGCAGGGTCGTTGGTTCGAGTCCAACTTGGGGAGCCAGCACAAGGGCACACTGTTTTGCAGTGTGCCCTTGTTTTTTATTATCTGCCAGGGGCGGCTTTTGCCCAGGCACAGCAATACAGGGCGTTCATCGAGCCAGGAACGCCACAGGCAGAGCGGAGAAAATGCACCTCTGCCTGCATAGCATATCCCAAACAGGAGGTGGCAGGATGCCTTATGTTTATGTAATGTTTTCCCGGACCAATACCAATTTAGGCCGCATCATCCGCAGGGTGACGGGCGTGCCCTATAACCATGTTTCCATCAGCATGGATGCAACTTTGAGCCTGTGCTATTCCTTTGCCAGACGCAATAAATACGATGCCCTGGCGGGCGGGTTTGTGGTGGAGCATGCCAGCCGCTTGTGCGAAAAGGGTGATGTGCCCATACGGGTCTGCAAGGTGTATTTGACCGACCAGCAGGCCCGGCGGATGGAGCATATCTTGCAGGTGTGCCAGTCCAAACCCGATGAAATGATTTACAATACATACGGCGCCCTTCTCAGTGTGCTGGGCATTCATCTTGCACTGCCCTGCAGTTTTACCTGTGTGGAGTTTGTGGGGGCCTGCCTGGGGCGGCGTACCATCTCCATTGCGGCCCTGATGCGGCAGCTGCACCGGTGTACTGTGTATGAAGGCAGTTACCTGAACTGGAGTGCTGGCGTCCACAGAGAAGATGAGGATTACTTTATGCCGATGGGGTTTGCCCAGGTAATGACCAATGATTTGCAGCATTTTGGAGAGCTGACCACCCGCTTGCTGTATAAGATTGGATTGTAAAGGGCAGACCGAAAAAACAGCAACAAAAACAGGGGTGCAGCTTGATTTTTTTGTGCCCCTTTGGTATACTAAACGGGATAAGGGCCATTAGCTCAGCTGGTCAGAGCTGTCGGCTCATAACCGATTGGTCCCGGGTTCAAGTCCTGGATGGCCCACCAGCTAAAAAGAACGCATTGCTGCCATGGCCGCAGCAATGCGTTCTCTTTTTATATAGCAAAACCGGCGGAGCCAGCCAAAAACAGGAGCAGGCAGGGCATACAAGCCGAAGGCTGCCGCATATATATGCCCCCAGAGTAACCCAAAGGCAGCCCCGGTGGGACAGGCAGGGAACCCAGGCAAAGGAGGACACCATGAAACAAACCATTCTTGTATGGCTGGCGGCAGCGCTGGTTTTGCTGGCCGGATGCAGCGCCTCGGCGCTTGGTGAGGCTGAAATTGACTTACAAAAAGAGCCCGCCGTCCAGGAGCAGGCCGGCCAGCTGGGCCTGGAGCCAGGCGCCCAGTGGGAAAGCAGCCCCCAAAAGGAGTACCGGGCGGTATGGGTGAGCTATCTGGAATGGCAGCACTTTGATTTTTCTGGCGCAGAAGCTTTTCGGGAAGGGGTAAGCCAGATGGCCCAGAACTGCGCTAACCTGGGCATCAATACAGTAATTGCCCAGGTGCGCCCCTTTGGGGATGCGCTCTATCCCAGCAAGCTGTTTCCCTGGAGTCATCTGTGTACCGGCACCCAAGGGCAGGATCCCGGCTTTGACCCTTTGGCCATTCTGGTGGAGGTATGCCACAGCCAGGGGCTGGAGGTGGAGGCCTGGATTAATCCTTATCGGGTACAATCCGCCCAGGGCGTGCCCCAGCTGGGGGAGGGCAGCTTACAACAAACCCACCCGGAACTGGTACGGCAGACCAGCCAGGGCTTGTATCTGGACCCGGCAAGTGCCCAGGCACAGGAGCTGATTGCCCAGGGCGTGGAGGAGGTGCTGGCAGCCTACCCGGTGGACGGCATTCATTTTGACGATTATTTTTACCCCACCACCGAGACGGAGTTTGACAGCCAGCAATACACCGAAAGCGGCACCCAGCTTTCTCTGGAGGACTGGCGGCGGCAGAATGTAAACAACCTGGTGCAGCTGGTGTATCAGCGCATTAAGGCCCAGTGGCCCCAGGTACGGCTTGGGATTAGTCCCCAAGGGAATATGGATAATAATTATAACACACAGTATAGCGATGTGGCCCTTTGGATGGCTCAGCCTGGGTATGTGGATTACATATTGCCTCAAATCTACTGGGGTTTTGATTACCAAACCCAAACGGGAGATACCCAGTTTGGGTTTGAGCAGATGCTGGAGCGATGGGCCGGGATGCGCCGGTGCGATGAGGTGGCCCTGTATGTGGGGCTAGGAGCCTACCGGGTGGGAGAAGGAGATGGGGGCAGCAATCCCACGGCTCTAACCCAGTGGCGCACTGGCACAAATCTGGCCCAGATGGTGGAACACCTGCGCCAGGCCGGATTGGATGGCTACGGACTGTACCGGTATGATTCGCTATTTGCAAATACCCTTTGGCCGGATTTAACGGCCCAGGAACAGCAGGCACTGGCCAAGGTAAACCAGCAGGCAGGTTGAAATCTGGCCGGGGGATGTGCTTGAGATGGGGGAATTTGTATACTTTTTGCTGGGTTTGGGGTAAGATATACCTTGTAAGAAGGGGTATTTTGCATTACAATAATAGAACAGGTCTTTTTTGTAAAAATATCTGATATTAGCCGAACCTGCTGCCCTTTATAGTTGCTGTAAAGGGAGAGCAAAAGGGAGGAAGTTATGAAAGTATCAAAACGCCTGCTGGCACTGGCGCTGGCCGCTGCCATGGCTCTGAGTGTCCTGACCGGATGCAATACGGAGGGAGAGGAAACCACCCCCCAGGAAGAAGTTGGTGTTACAGCCACAGCAGGGGGCAGCATCCAATGGCCGGAGGGCATGGACACCACCCTGCGTTTTTCCACCCAAACCGATGAAGGCACCGGCACCATGTACATGGTGTTTAACAATGTGCAAAACCGGTTCAGCGAATATTTTACCGCAGCCTCTGACAGCATTACCATTACCAGCTACGCCACCACCGAGAGCCCCAGCATCAACGAGTATCTGGTAACCCTGTGGAAAGAGGGCAGCAATGGCCGGGAATATCTGGACGGCTACACCATGACCTTTGCCACCGGCGGCGAATGCCAGACCGCTCAGTTTACCGGTTTGCAGCCGGGGCAGCGATACAAAATAGGGCTGTCTTTTTTAAGCGGTATTTACTACATCAGCGGCGGGCTTACGGTTCAGGGCCTTGCCGCAGCAGAAACAGCCAGCCAGTGAGCCTGAGTTTTCCACATGAAAAGCCATTGACTGTGGAAAACCAAAGAGGAATATCCAAACAAAATGCAAAAAAACCACCGCCCTTTGGGCGGTGGTTTCAGCCTGTCGAAAAAGGTCGCCAAAAGGCGGCCTTTTTCTCGTATCATGGAAGAAAATGGGGTATAATGGTGTAGGGTGATAAAAATGCTGGTAAAGAACACAGAAAATCGAGGACAGCTGG
>CALWNE010000007.1 GCA_944382705.1 uncultured Allofournierella sp. | reverse complement strand
TTACCTCGGCAGCGGGCAGACCGCCAGCCACCAGAGCCTTGGCCAGAGGCACGGCCTTGTCCGCATCCTCAATGGCAATCACCGGCACAATGCCGATGTCATAAATCTTTTGCAGTACTTCGTTCATTTCAAACGCTTCCTTTCAATGTTCCCTTCCACTCAACGGTCCATCTCGCTGACGGGCCCGTTGGCAGAATGTTCCCGAATGATTCTCTGAATCTCCACCAAATCCGAAGAAGGCAGATCGCCGGGCACGGTGCTCTTTGTGCTGGAAGTAGCGTTGCCAAACTGCATGGCAATTTCTTCATCGCCGTACTTCAGCAGACCAAACAGCACACCGGCCACATAGGCATCGCCGGAACCAATTCGGTCAATCACATCAATGTTCTGGTAGGGATGCTCGGTATAAAAAGCATCCTTCTCGGCGCTGTATATCAAGCTGGTAAAGTTGTGCTCCCGGGGACTAATGACTGTACGCTGGGTAGCAGCTACCACCTTCACGCCATAATCCACCGTATAGCTTTTCAGAATATCCTTCAGATCGCCGGTTTTCTGGAACATACGGCGGCTGGTTTCTTCCGAAGCGAACAGCACATCCACCATGGGCAGAATCTGTTCAATGGTAGCACGGGCTTCTTCCTCGGTCCACAGATTAGCACGGTAATTCACATCAAAAGAGATGATTGCTCCGGCCTCTTTAAAGCGGCGAATCAGCTCAATGGCCACATTGCGCATATTTTCGCACAAAGCCAGGCTGATACCGCTCACATGGAACATCCGGGCGCTGCCGTACACTTCCTGGGGAATCTCCTCCAGCTTGATACGGGTGATACTGGCCATTTTACGGTCGTACACAATGGTGGGCTTGCGGGGTGCAGCGCCCATCTCATAATAGTACAAACCCAGGCGGGCATCCGGGCTGTCGTCGTAAATCAAAAAGTCATCGGACACGCCGGTGTAACGGATACGGTTTTTAATATAGGTGCCCAGTTTATTGTGGGGCAGCCGGGAGATGATGCCGGTGCGAAGCCCCAACAGGGCCACGCCGCCGGCCACATTCAGCTCTGCACCGCCCGCCTGCTTGTGGAACACATCACTGTCGGTAATGCGTTCATGGCGGGGCGGCGAAAGCCGAAGCATGATTTCCCCAAAGGTAATCAGATCAAACTCCCTCTCACCCACAAGGTTCCAATGAGTCAACATGGAAAAATGCCTCGTTTTCTTGTATGGTAAGGTGAATTATGCGTTCTTAGCCTTCTCGCAAGCCTCAAACAGACCGTTGATGTAGGTTGCACCCAAAGCACGGTCGTACAGGCCATAACCGGGCTTGCCGGTCTCGCCCCAGATCATGCGGCCGTGGTCAGGACGAACATAGCCGTCAAAGCCGTTGTCCACCAGAGCCTTCACGATTTCGTACATATCCAGGCTGCCGCAGCTGGACAGATGTGCACGCTCCTCAAAGCTGCCATCTTCCATAATCTTAACATTGCGGACGTGCATAAAGGCAATGCGGCCCATAGCAGCGTACTTGCGTACCATCTCCACCATGTTGTTGGTGCGGGCGCAGCCCAGAGAACCGGTGCACAGGCACAGGCTGTTGGCAGGGCTGTCCACCAGCTTCAGGAAACGATCCAGGTTAGCCTCGCAGGTGATGATGCGGGGCAGACCGAAGATGGGATACGGGGGATCATCGGGATGGATAGCCATCACGACGCCGCATTCCTCAGCCACGGGAATAACCTTCTTCAGGAACTTCTCCAGGTTAGCCCACAGGCCTTCTTCGCCCAGATCGCCGTAAGCAGCAATCAGCTCACGAACTTCTTCCTGGCTGTAGCTGGAGTCCCAACCGGGCAGATGGATGTCATCCTTCAAGGGGTCCAGGCCCTTCATCTGATCCCAGTACATAACCAGGCTGGTGGAACCGTCGTCGGCCACCTTGTTCAGCTGGGTACGGGTCCAGTCAAACACGGGCATGAAGTTGTAGGTTACGCACTTCACGCCGTACTTGGCGCAGCGGCGGATGTTCTCGCAGTAAACCTCCAGCAGCTGATCCACATTGCCACGGCCCAGCTTGATGTCCTCATGAACAGGAATGGACTCAACCACATCAAACAGCATGCCGTTGCTCTCAACCTGCTCCTTCATCTTGGCCAGGCTCTCCTCGGGCCATACCTCGCCGGGTTTTACATCGTAAACGGCGCTAACGATGCTGCGCATGCCAGGAATCTGGCGAATGTTTTGCAGGGTAACGGGATCGCTTTCCCCGTACCAACGGAACGAAAGTTTCATTTGCGTTTCTCCTTTATGGAATTTTATTTTGGAAAATGTCAATCAAAGACCAAAATACCGGATGGCATTGTTGGCACAGATATCCTGTACCAGCTGGCCTGCAAAGGCCATATCGGCGGGGTACTCGCCGTTTTCAATCCAGCGGCCGATGAGGGCGCACAGAATCCGGCGGAAGTACTCGTGACGAGCGTAGCTCAACAGGCTGCGGCTGTCGGTCAGCATACCAATAAAGTTGCCCAGAACGCTCAGGTTTGCCAGGCTGATGAGCTGATCCTGCATCCCTACCTTGTTGTCGTTGAACCACCAGGCGCTGCCGTGCTGAATTTTACCGGGCACCTCGCTGCTCTGGAATGCACCCAGCAGGGTGTCCAGCCACTCGTTGTCGGCGGGGTTCAGGCTGTACAGGATGGTGCGGGGCAGCTTGCCCTCCTTCTCCAGGGCATCCATCAAAGCGTAGGTTGCATTGCAGCTGTCGGTTACAGCAATGCAGTCAAAACCGCAGTCTGCACCCAGAGCCGCAAACATCCGGCTGTTGGGGTTGCGCTTGCAGCTGAAGTGCAGCTGCATGGCCCAGGTACGCTCAGCATATTCACGGGCGCAGTGCAGCAGCAGGGCGGTCTGATAGCCCTCGGCTTCCTCACGGGTTACGGCCTCACCAGCCAGAGCCTTGCGCAGGGCAGCAGTTGCCTCCTGGTTGCTTACAGGGCGGAACATTACATAGTCCAGGCCATGGTCTGCAGCACGGCAGCCGTTCTCATCAAAGTAGGCAATGCGCTGGCTCAAAGCCTCGCAAACATCCTCCACGGTCTCCAGGGTCTTGCCGGTGGTCTTGCCCAGCAGGCTGATGTATTCCACAAAGCCGGGCTTGTGGATGTTCAGAGCCGGGTCAGGACGGAAGCTGGGGCAAACCTTGGTCTTAAAGCTGGTATCCTCAGCCAGCTTCTTGTGCCATGCCAGGTCGCTGCAAGGATCGTCGGTGGTACCCACCATAAATACATTGCTGCCGGTGATCAGGCCGCGGGCGCTCATGGCAGGGTCATTCTGCAGCTTGTCGTTGCACAGCTCCCACACCTCTTTGGCGGTCTCAGCGTTCAGCACGCCTTCGTAGCCGAAGAAGTTCTTCAGCTCCAGATGACACCAGTGGTACATGGGGTTGCCGATGGCACGGGGCAAGCTCTGGGCAAACTTCTCAAACTTCTCCCAATCAGAAGCATCACCGGTAATAAACCGCTCCTCCACACCATTGGAGCGCATTACACGCCACTTATAGTGGTCGCCTCCCAGCCACAGCTGTGTGATATTTTCAAAGCGGCGGTCCTCAAAAATATCCTTGGGATCAATGTGGCAGTGGTAGTCCACAATGGGCATGCTTGCAGCATACTCGTGGTACAGCTGCCGGGCTGCCGGGGTATCCAGCAAAAAATCCTTTGTCAAAAAGCCTTCCACAGTATCATCCTTTCTGTTTAATACTCTTTACCTTTAAATATAGGCCTTAAAAATTACAATTAAAATTGCGTAAATTGCTATCCAGATTGTAAATCTTGTTGTATAATCATACCAAAGGAGAAAAAGCTCATGACCATATCTTTTCAACCCTTCGACAACCGTCAGGTGATGCAAAATTCCCAATTTGAGATTTTCCATTACCTGGACCCACACCCCGGTCCGGTGGCTCTGCACCACCATGATTTTTACGAAGTATACTTCTTTTTAAATGGCAGTGTGGACTATCTGGTAGAGGGCCAAACCTGCCGGCTGGAACCAGGCGATTTGCTGCTCATCAGCCCGCTGGAACTTCACCAGCCCATCATCCACCCCAACCGGGACCCCTACGAGCGCATTGTCCTGTGGATTGACCCTGCATTTCTGCATAAATACAGCACCCAGAGCTGCAATCTGCTGCGCTGTTTTGATGTAAGCCATCCCGGCCACACAAACCTCATTAAATCCACCAGCAGCCAGCAGGGTGCCCTGCGCCACACCCTGGATTTGCTTTTGAACGAAAGCCGTAATCCATCTTTTGGGCAGGACCTTCTCTGCCATTCCCTGCTGCTGCAATTTACGGTACAGCTCAACCGTCTGGTACAAGAAGAGGTAAACGAGTCCTCTCAACCTTCCCGGACCACCCTCACCGACCAGGTCATCGAATACATTGGCCAGCATTACAGCGAGGCCCTCTCGCTGGATCAGCTGGCAGATGCCTTTTTTGTAAGCAAGTACCATCTCTCCCACGAATTTGCCCGGGTAATGGGGGTGAGCCTGTATCGATATATTACCCTCAAACGGCTGCTGATTGCAAAGCAGATGCTCACCGCCGGCCACGCTCCCACACGGGTATATGAGGCCTGCGGATTTCGTGATTATGCCAATTTTTACCGTGCTTTTAAAGCAGAATATGGCACAAGTCCCAGCCGTTTCGCTGGCGATTAACTCCTCTTTTTTACCGTTTCATCCAGTTTTGCCCACAATAAAGGCCCCCTGCCGCACAATGCGGAAGGGGGCCTTTTCAGCTGAATAATGCCGCCTTAGCAGCGGTCAGCGTACAGCACTTTAATCAATGACGGAACTGCTCAGGAACCTGGTCAATGGTGGTCCAGGTAGCCATAGCTTCTTCCAGGCTCATGCCCTTGCTGATAGCATCTTTACGCACAGCGTTCACAGCCTGGATTTCCTTCATGCGGTCGCCGGTCAGGCTGTAGCCCTTCATGGCAATCAGGGTCAGAGCCCAGGCAACCATGGGAACCACGCAGAACAGGATGATAACAGCCCAGTTCATGCCAGGACGGAAGGGATCATCGCCACCGGGCAGGGTGGTGGTAAAGCCAATGGCGGCAGCTACCAGACCCACGATGGTGGAGCTGAAGGAAGAAACCAGCTTGTCAACCAAGCTGAACAGGGTGCCAATTACGCCGGGCACATAGTTACCGCTGCGGTAAGTCTCGTAGTCAGAGCAGTCAGCAACCATGGGGATGGACATATCAGCAGTTGCGTAGTATGCGCCGTAACCCAGGCCAAAGAACAGCAGGAAGGCCACGGTGTACAGGTTGATGGTCAGGTGGAACTTGCCGTCCACAATCTCGTACAGAGACAGGTTAAATGCGGGGTCGCCTTCCTTCCACATCAGCAGCAGAGCCAGAACGCCCACATACATCACCAGAGCCACGCCCACATACCGCATCAGAGAAGCCTTCTGGCCCTTCTTCTGGGAGGTGCGCACGGTCAGGATAAAGAACGGAACACTGAATACATAACCCAGCACCATCATGGGCAGGTACAGGCTGTCGTAGTTGCCCATCATGCCGCCATACAGCATGCACAGAACGGCGGTGTTGGTAGCAATGGCCAAAGCCAGCTTACAGCCAGCACCAGCAACCATCAGGCGCTGCAAGGGCTTGTTGTTGCGAATCAGGGCCACATACTCGCTGATTTTCACCTTCTGGGCAGTGGAACCAGCAATACCGAAGAACTCGGGGCGGTCCTTCTCCCAAATACCAATCATAGCCAGAATGGTCAGTGCAAAGGAGATGATCAGAGCCAGAGGAATCAGGGCATCAAAGAATGCCTGGGTGGTGTAGTCACCCACATTGGCACGCAGGATGGGAGCCAGCAGCTGGATTGCACCCATGCCAATCATGCTGGCCACCAAGTTAAATACGGTGAACAGCGGCCGCTGTTTGGGGTCGTTGGTCAGAACAGTCTGGCCGGAACGAGTAACAGAGGTCTGGAAGGTGTAACCAATAACAAACATGGCATAGAACACCACATACAGGATATACCGCACAGACATCATGGTAGTGGGCACAAACTGCGTGCAGAAGAACAGGCAGATGGAGCCAATGGCCATAATCAGGTTACCCAGCAGCATATAGGGACGGAACTTACCGAACTTGCCGTTGGTCTTGTCAATCATGGCACCAATCACAGGGTCAGTGAATGCGTCAAAAATACGCATTGCAGTTACCATGGTGGTGGCAAATACCAGAGCCAGACCCAGAACACCGCCGTAGTAAGCGATGTAAGAGGAGGTCAGGATATAGTATACGTTGGTAGCACCGTTATTAAACGGAAACAGTACCAACTGATACATTTTTGCCCGGTTTACAGCACCGGACGCAGCGGTTTGATTGCTCATTGCAAATTTCCTCATTTGTGACCCTTCACAACAGACCGCCCCGCTTTCCAGCAGGACGGTCTGTGCTTCAGGCTTCGTTCATGTGTTTCGATCGTATGCGGACCGGAACCATTCCCGTTCCATCAATTAGGCGTTTGCAGTCTTAACAGACTTGCAGAAGGAGCCCACAATCAGGAACAGGGTGCCTACCAGCAGGCAGGCCACAGCGGCGATGGTCACATAGAATACCTGCCAACCGGCGGTGTTGCCAGAGTTGAAGGAGAACAGGCCAGCTACCAGCATAACACGCTGGATGATGCACTGGCCGAATACATAGCTGTACAGAGCGATGGCGCCCAGCACAGAAACAGCGCTGATGGGGTCGTGGTTGCCAAAACGGTTGGGAGCCACGATAGAAACGATTACCAGCAGAATAGCCACAATGCCAGCGGTAGCCACCAGGCCCATGTTCTGCAAGGCATTGTCACTGCTAATAGAGTTGCTGTACATAGCCAGAGCCATACCAGCCACACCCAAAACAGCAGCAACGGTGTTCAGATAAAATGCAATTCCCTGCTTTTTCATCTTAGATTTCCTCCTTTTTCTTCATGGAGGCCATCACGTACATACCAGCGCTGAACAGCATTACAACAGCGGATACGCCAGCCAGACCGTAGTAGGAAGCACGCCACCAGGTCATGGTCTGCTCAACATGGGTGGTAGCATTGTAACGGTTCATCAGATGGCTCTCGGTCCAAGCGTAGATGTTCTTGTGAACAGCTTCCTTCAGCTTCAGCTGCAGGTTCAAATCGCCATCAATCAGGTTAGCGCTCAGCTTGGTGCCGTCAACCTGCTTCTGGAACAGGTTGGAGCTGCTCAGAGTGGTGGTGCTGTAGAAGCCGGACTGACCACGGGTGTCAAAGCAGGTGGTGCCAGCGTTCAGCACGGCAGCCCACATGTCAACGTCGTCGTAGATGTCGGTTACAGCGTAGCCGATGAAGCCCCACTCGTTGGCCAGAATCTCGGTCATCAGACCGTAGCTGCTGGTGCACTCGATGGAACCAATCTTGGAGAAGGAGGTCATCAGACCACGCATACCTGCGTTGTACTCTTCGGTGTCGTACTTGGTAGCCTCGAAAGCAATCTGGTAAGCACGCAGCTCAACCTCACGAGCACGCTGCTCGGTCATGTAGGGAGATACGCCGCCACGCTCAGATTCCTGGTCGTTGAAGGCATAGTGCTTGGGAGCAGCAACCAGACCGTAGTCCAGAGCGCCGATAGCAAATTCCATAGCAGCTACACCGGACAGAACGGGATCCTCAGAGTAGTACTCGCCGTTACGGCCGTTGTAAGCATGACGATGGGTGTTCAGGCCGGGGCCCCACAGGATGTTGATGCCAGTGAACAGAGACTCGATGCCAGTGAACTGACCCAGTTTGTACATCAGGTCGGGGTTAAAGCTGGAGGCAGCCAGGGGAGCGTTGCCGAACACCTGGGGATGCCAGTTGCCGTTTACATCAGAGCTGGGGATAGCCCAGGGAGCGTTGGGATCCTTGGAAGCGTTCAGAGCCACAGCCACACCGTTACCGGCGTTCTCGGTCATGTAGGTCTCAACAGTGCCAATGGAATCTGCGCCAGGGATGGAAGGACCGCCGAAGCTGAAGATGTACATAGCTTCTTCCAGGGTCAGCTGATCCAGCAGCTTCTCCCACTTCGGATCGTCGTAAGCTACACCGTACATCTCGTAGAACTGGATGCCGTTATCCTGGCCCCACAGTACCTCAGAGGTATCGTCGGAAGTCTGCAAGGTGTAGGTATGGCCGTTCAGGTTGTCAATGAGCTCCTGGTTAGTCAGGGTCATTGCGTCATAGGTCTTGGGGAAGGTGCCTGCCCAATCGGTACGGGTCAGGTAGGTTACCTCACCGGGCTGGTAGTAGTTCCAGTCGGAGTAAGGCAGCTGGTTGGAGATAGCGTAACCGGTCTTGGAAACGGAGAACAGAGTCTTGGAGATAAAGTCCTCGGTGATTTCCTTGCTGTATGCCTGAGCGGCATTGCCGGTGCCAACCATCTTGGTGGCATCCATGCCCTGAGCAACCATGATGTGGTTCAGAGCGTCGTGAGCGCCGTTGCCCACAGAGAAGTAGTACATACCGGGATCCATGATGTAGGTACCGGTGGTGCCATCTGCGTTCTCGTGGCTCTCGTCGTAGCTGGCGATGTACTGCAGGTCAACCTTTACAGATACAACCTCAGAAGCACCGGGCTCCAGCAGGCCAGTCTTGCCGAAGTTCAGCAGCTGGATAGCAGACTTCTCAACGCCGCCGGCAATGTAGGGAGCCTGGCCGTAAATCTGCACGGGGGTCTTACCGGCAACAGAACCGGTGTTGGTTACCTTCACATTGAAGGTAGCGTAAGCGCTGGGAGCGCCGGTCTCGGCATCTACAGAGATGTCGAATACGGGCTCGCCGTCAAACTCGTAGGAGAAGGTGGTGTAGCTCAGGCCGTAACCAAAGCCGTAGGCAACCTCGTTGCCGTAGTTCCACTCGGTGTCAGAAGCATAAGCACCGGTGGGATCGGTAGCGTTGCCGTTGCCAGCCACTGCGTCATAGTAGCGGGTCTCGTAGTAACGGTAACCAACATACAGGCCTTCAGCCTCGATTACATAAGAACCGGGGGTAAAGCCCAGAACACCGCCGGTACGGGTGATGGTGCCCTCAGTGTTGGTGTAGTACATCTTGCCCATGTTCTGCATAGCAGGGGAAGACATATTGTAGGTGGGGAAGATGTCAAACAGACCGCCGGAGGGGCTTACACGGCCGCACAGGATGTCTGCAATGCCCAGCATACCGTAGTTGCCGGGGAAACCAATCCACAGGATAGCATCAACATCGGGATCGTTCTTCAGCTGACCGATTTCAATAGCGGTTGCGCTGTTAACCAGAACGATAACCTTGTCGCTGGCCTGCTTAGCCAGTTCCACAGCAGCCAGCTCGTTGGTGGTCAGCTGCAGGGGCTCTTCAGCGCCCAGGCCTTCAACAATACCGCCAGGCAGGAAGTCCTTGGACTCTGCGCTGGGACGGCCCAGCACAACGATGGCAGCATCGCCGTACTGAACGAAGCTGTCCTGGTAAGCGCCGTTCACAGCAGCAATCTCGTCCACAGAAGGCTCGCCGGGATTGTAGTTTTCTTCGGGGTTTTCGTTGTTTGCATGATTGTAGGTCTTGTTCAGTTCTTCGTAAACCTCAATCATGGTGGGGTTCAGGTTGAAGCCTGCACCCTCAAAATCGAACTCCTCGCCAGTCCAGGATTCCATGGTCTTGGAAACACTGGTAGCCTCTTCACGAGTGGTGGCGTTGGTGTTCACGGTGGTGGTGATGGTGTTTGCAAAATCGGTCTTATTCTGGCTCAGAGCCTGCTCCAGGTTGATGAAGGGGCCCTGTGCCTTAACGCCGAAGCTGGAACCAATCAGAGGCACATGAGAGCGGATGCCCAGCAGGGTTACATTGGAACCGCTGGCCAGGGGCAGAGCGCCGTTCTCGTTCTTCAGCAGAACTGCACCTTCAGCAGCCTCCTCACGGCCCAGGTCAATGGCAGCCTGGATCAGAGCGTGGGAGTTACCGGTGCCGTCCTCGTTCAGCAGCTCGGCGGGAGGGGTAAACTTGTCGTAAAGGGGATTCTCTGCGTTGTTTTCAGAAGTAAACACTTCGCTGGTGGTTCCCAGGTAGGTGTCGATGGTAGCCGCATTGGCTTCCAGCACAGTACCCAGGATCATGGAGAAGCACAGAGTAAAGCACATAGTGCTGCTCAGGCCACGCCACAATGCCTTTTTAGTATTCTTTTTCATACTGTGGATGTCCTCCTCTTTTCTTTAGAGTCTTCCTTTTGTTCTCAGAGCACAAGCATCAGATGGTGCAAACAGGGTTCCTTCCCCATTATACCCAGTTTGCGCTGGTGCTGCTGCTCTTCTGCAGCTTGTAAGCGGGATTGGGCTCGCTCACATAACGCAGCTTTGCGGTGTCGGTGCAGTCACCTGCAACGGCTTTCAGCTGGGTTTCGCCATTCAGCTCCACCTTGAAGGTAAACACCTTATCGCCGGTCTTCTCCTCCAGCAGCTTGCCATTCACATACAGGGCAACCTTGGGCTGGTTGGTGTAAACCTTAACGGTGGTCACCTTTTCGGGACGGTCTACATAACGGCTGCCTGCAATGTGCACAAAGGGCACCTCGCTCCAGTATGCCTTGTAGATGTAGAAGCTGTCCTTCTTGGTTTTGCGGTCAAAGGTCACAAGACCCTTGTGGTTCATACCCGGCTCGCCGCCCTGGTCACGGGCATCGGCAGCAAAGTCAAACATATTCCATACATGGGTGCTCCACATATAAGGGTGACGCTTGAAGCACTCAAGCATGAATTCGTGGTAAACGGCCTGGTACTCCTCGGTGTGGTCGCCCCGACGAGGCTTGGAGGAGTGCAGGTTGGGCATACCCTCGCAGCCGTACTCGGAGTAACCCAGGCAGCGGTTAGGGTATACGGTATGGAAAAACTTAATCCACCAGTCGTTCAGGAACAGACCGGGCACATACCAGCCCAGGTACAGGTTCCAGCTCACAATATCGGAAATATGTGCAGAACGGTTGAAGGGGCCGCACATAGCATAGCAAGCCAGGGTGGTCACACGGGTGGGGTCCATCTCGTGGCACAGGTCATTCAGGATGCGGTGGTTCTCCAGCATATCCTTGTTGTCCTTAGTGGAGATGGTAATCTCGTTGGAGATACCCCAGGTCACAATGCAGGGATGGTTGTAGTTCTGAATAATCAGCTCTTTCATCTGGCTGATGGTGTTCTCACGGCCGTTGGGCATATGCTCAGAGATGTAGGGAATCTCCGCCCAAACAACCATGCCGTACTCGTCGCACAGATCATAGAAGTACTGATCGTGCTGGTAGTGGGCCAGACGCACGGTGTTGGCGCCCATCTCCCGAATCAGGTCCATATCCTCATCGTGGTGGGCACGGGTCAGTGCATTGCCGATGCCCTTGCGGTCCTGATGGCGGGAAACGCCATGCAGAGGATAGCTGCGGCCATTCAGGAAGAAGCCCTTTTTGGGGTCTACCTTAAAGGTGCGCACGCCGAAGCGGGTGGTTACCTCATCCACAGCCACGCCGTTTTCCAGCAGCTGAACGGTAGCACGGTACAGATAGGGGTCCTTCACACCGTCCCACAGGTGGGCGTTCTCAATATCCAGGGTTACATTGGTGCCGGTGCCGGTGGCAACGGTGTTGCCTTCACGGTCGGTGAGCACAACCTGAACCTGGGCGTCCTTCACATTGGGGTAGCTCTCTACCTGCACCTTACCGGTGGTGCCCACCAGAGTGGGGGTAACCTTCAGGCCAGGGCCGCCAAAGTGATCCAGGTCAAAATGGCTCTTGCTTACTACCATCAGATTTACATCACGGTAGATGCCGCCATAAAAAGTAAAGTCAGCCTTCTGGGGGTAAACACGGTCGTTCACGCCGTTGTCCACAACCACTTCCAGCAGGTTTTTGTCCTTCAAAAAGCTGGTAATGTCCGCACGGAAGGTGGAGTAACCACCGTCGTGGTGTGCCACTTTTGCACCGTTCAGGGTTACATCGGCAGTGGCGTTCACGCCGTTGAACTCCAGGTATACCACCTGAGTTGCAGGGTCGAACTGAGGCAGGTCGAACTCCTTGGTGTACTGGCAGCTGCCGCGCCAGTAGTCGTTGCCGCCGTCCTGGCCATCAATGGCATTCCAAGTATGGGGCACATTCACGGTGGTCCACTCTTTATTGGGGCCACAGAAGTTCCAGCCCTTGTTGATACATTCGATCCGTCTCAAAGTCGATCCTCTCTTTCTTAAAGGGCACAAAAACAGCGTCAGTGCATACCCTCTTTTTACAGAAAGCAACACCGGCTGTCCTTTCGCCTTGGTTCCATCTGAGCTGCAATTATATAAATAGGTTACATATCGCTGCTCCTCTTGTATAAAATTCTACAAACCTTTCACAAAAACCTCAAGCAGCTTTGCATAAGTGGTCAGAAAACACCCCTAAGTGGTCTTTCTATTAACAAATTTATTCCCTTGTTTTTGTGTAATATGCACTAATCCGGCTCTTTTTTCGCTTTAGCACAGCAAAATGACTCATTTTTATTGCACTATCTGCACAATTATTTGCACAATTGTTTCAAACCTTGTAAGACTGTCTGTCAAATGAACCAATCTCCGGTATTGGGCCTTATTTCGCTTGTGCAGAGGTTGCCTGCGCTGTGTTTTTCTGCTGGCTCATGGGCAGCAGAATGCGCAGACAGAAACAGCCGTTTTCTACCTTCACAGTCAAAAAGCCTTCATACCGGTGCACAATGTGCCGAATGCTTTTTAAGCCAAATCCATGGTAGCCATTGTTGCTCTTTGTGGTAATGGGCAGCCCTTCCTCATCGAACGAAAGCTGTTCTTCCACAGGGTTAATAATCTGAATCACCAAAAACTGGTTCTCCTGGTATACCAGCACATCAATGATGCGTTTTTGCACTGTGCTGATTTTTTTTACACTGTCAATGGCATTGTCCAGGGCATTTCCAAAAATAGTGTACAAATCAACCGGATCCATAAAATCCAAAAGGTGCCCATCCGCCACACAATGGGCGGTAATGCTGTTTGCTTCACAGTACAGGCTCTTTTCGGTCAGAACGGTGTCCAGCACTTCGTTGCCGGTTTTGGCAATGGCTTCGTAAATGCGCACGGCACTTTCCAGTTCTTCCAGGTAATTTTCTCGCCGTTCATCCTCAAAAAGCACCCGCATGGCCGCCACCTGATGCTTCAGGTCGTGGCATTTTCGGTTGATAAGCGCAATATTTTCTTTGGAAAGGGCATATTGCTCCCGCTGCTGAGCCTGCATCCGGTTTAAAATATCCACTTCCCGGCGCAGAGCACTTTTTTTGAACATCTCATGCTGAAAATACAGCAAGGTGGCACAGTAGATTTCCATTATCAAGGTCAAGCGCCAGCTTTCCCAGGGCTGGCCTTTCCACATACTTGTTTGTGAATACAGCACCAGCCCTTCAAACACAAGAAACGAAAAAACCGCTGCGCTCATCTGACGAGGGCCTATATCATAACGGCCATTATCCGGCATCCACCGGGCCAATGTACACCATATCACCAGGCAGTGCAGTGCTGTGCAGCACAAGCACAGTGCCTGACTCCAAAAGGCAGACACCTGCCACTGATTCAGCCAAAAAAGAATCACCATGCAAAGCTGCTTGCTTCCCTGTTGATTGATTACAGTCCAGATAGCGCCATAGGCCACCGCTTCGGGCCTTATATCGGTAAAAATCGCAAAAAAGCCCACAGCAAGCAGCAGCTCCAGGGGATAGAACAACCAGTCCATCCACCCTGCAATGGTTCGCTCTGCCCAGAACAGCAGCAGCTGGCACAAAAATCCCGCAATAACAAAAACTATAATCTTTTTTGAAGCTTGTTTCTTTTTTCGCAGTGGAGCCGCAAAAGCCGCCGCAAACCCCCACAGACTGAGCATCACGCCCACCATGGCAGCTGGATAGGTTGTTGCCATTTCAGTGATTTCCCCCTATATAATTTGTAAGTGCGGTCAAAAACGCCGTGCGGTTGCGCCGGCTGATTTCCAGCTCGTTGCCGGCAACCACCACCACATCCTTACGAATCTCGGTTACATGACGCAAGTTCACCAGGTACCAATGATTGCAGCGCATAAAGTGGTACCGCTCCAGCTCCTTCTCCACCGCCTGCATGGTTCCTCGGAGCACAAACTCACCAATTTCCGTATGGTAATGGAGCATACGGTTTTGAATTTCAATGTAATAAATCTGGTGGGTGTCCATCCGCAGCACCCTGTCGGGCATATTCAAAAGAACCTGACCAGACTCCCGCTCTCTGGCCCGTTCAATAGCCCGTGTAAAGCGTATCGAAAATGTATAATAGTTTACCGGCTTGAGCACAAAATCCAGCGCACCCACCTCGTAACCGTTGATTGCATACTGAATCATATTTGTTACAAACATGAGCACCACATCCCGGTCCATCTGCCGAATGCGGGTAGCGGCTTCCATGCCATTCATCTGAGGCATCTCAATATCCAGCAAAATAATGTCAAATTCGCCGGTGTACTGATCCAGCACCTGTGTGCCATCCCCAAACACTTTTACCGAACATTCCAGTTCATGTTCCTGTGCATAGCGCTGAATATATTCCTGCAGCTGCTGGCTGTATTGCTGTTCATCCTCCACAATGGCAATGTGCAGCATTCTTCTTCCCTCCCTTTTGCGGCAGGCCCTGTCGCTCCGGCCTGTCTTACTTATTAAATGTGCGTATCCTAGTATAGCAAATTTCCCGAATTCCGTAAAGAACAAGCCTTTCACTCACAAACAGCGCAAAATTTCTGCAATCACTTTTCCATTCTCTTATAATTTCAGCAACTAACATTGGAAATTGCGCTAAGTTATGTTACAATTTATTATGGATAATTGTATCCCCTTTTTTGCAGCGCTGCTGCTTTTACTTGTAAATTCCAGTTACAACAGGAAGGATGATTTTTTTCATGAACACCTCGGCACAAACAGTTCGGGGGTTTTTTCAACAGCTCACTGCCCAGCAAAAGCATGGCTATGCCTTTGCAGAATTTAATATCAAAAATTTCCGTTACTTCTGCACCCGCCTGGGCCGTCAGGAAAGCGACCAACTGCTGGAACACATCAAGCAAACAGCCGAAAGGAGCATCCAGCATAAAGGTATTGTGGAGCGAGTTTATAGCGATACCTTCCACATGCTGGTGGAATGTCCCTCTTGCACACCGGAAAATGCCAACGATACCATTCGGGATAGCTTTTTGTTTCAGCTGACGAAGGATTTGTATCACATACAAGACGAACACGCCCATAAGCAACTCTACCTTTCCTTCGGCGTCATCGCCCCGCCGGACATGGACCAGCCCTTCGAAACGCTGGTTACCAAAGCCGGTTTGGCTCGCAAAAGCTGCCCCTATCTGCACAGCCGGGCATTCAGCTATGAGCTTTATAACGACCAGATGCTCCAAACACAGCTGCGCAAGCTGGATTTGGCGCACCGGCTTACTTCCGCCCGTCATAACCAGGAGTTCGACATCTATGTGCAGCCTAAGGTGGACCCCCGCACCCAGCAGATTGTAGCCGGGGAGGTGCTTATGCGCTGGAACAATGCCGGCAGCACCCCCATCGGTGCCTACATCGACCTTCTTCAGGAATTTTCCGACATTTATGTGGTGGACCGCAGCATCTTTCAAAACTGCTGCGCCTATCTGAGCGAAGGACTAAAGGAAGGCAAGCCCCGGGTACCCCTGAGTTTTAATATCAGCAAGGCCACGGTGGGCGCGCAGGATTTTTGCGAAGAATACTTCAGCATTGTGGAGCAATACCAGCTGGATAAATCCTACATCGAGTTTGAATTTTTGGAAAACATTCATTTAACCGAAAACCCCGCCGCCCAGGAAGCCCTCAAAAAATGCCACGACAACGGTTATCGCTGCTCGCTGGATGACTTTGGCATGGGCAACTCCTCCTTTGCGTTCCTGCTCAACGGCGGAGTGGACTGCATCAAATTGGATCGGGTGTTCTTTACAGGAACACTCACACCTCAGCGCCAGATGCTTTTGCAGGATTTGATTCACATTGCCGAAACCTTTAATGTGTCCATTGTGGCAGAAGGCGTGGAAGCCGAAGAGTATGTGGAATTCCTCAAAACCACCTCCTGCCACTGCATCCAAGGCTTTTATTACTATCGCCCCCTGCCTTTGGCAGATTTTCAGCATCTTTTGGATTTGCAGGCGCAAGGCCATATTCTTCCTAAGCTTAGCTAACCAGCTTTATCGCCTGTCTGGTTGCTAACCCACACCTGGCAAGCAGACTTTTCTGTTTTTTTCCAAGCTGTGGCCCTGCCCATACGCATTGAAAGGAGTATGTCCCATGCAATTGCGCAGAACCAACTCTGGCCTGTGCACCCGATGCCGCACGCCCAGATTTCTGCTGTTCCTTGTCCTGGCAGTTGTTCTGGCAGGGCTGGCACTGATAGGGTTCAGGGCCATTCCCGGTGTTTTTCATCCTGCCCCAAAACCGGTTCAGGTCATCACCCAATCCACCCTGGAAAGCATCATCGGGGCCAGCCGCCTTTCCACCTTTGTGTCTGCTTACAACGGCATTGCCGCAGTATACAACGAAAAAGACCCCGATTCCATCGACTATTATGTATCCTATGAAGCCACGGTAAAGGCAGGCATCGATTTTTCCCAGATTGGCAAAGAGCAGATTGAGCTGAACGAAGAAACAAAAACCATCGTCATTACTCTGCCGCCGGTTACCATCAACCAGTGCGAGGTGGACATTACTTCGCTGGAGTACATCTTTCTAAACAACAAAGCCAATGTCTCCACCGTATCCCAGCAGGCCTACAAAGCCTGTGAGGAGGACGCAAAGCAGGAAAGCCAGCAGCAGAAAGCCATTTTTACCCTTGCGCAGGAAAATGCGGTGAAGTTTGTGCAAACCATGATGGAGCCGCTGATTCAGCAGCTGGACCAGGACTACACCCTTCAGGTGCAGCCCACCGTGTAAGCAAAGGAGAAAATCTTTATGAAGCAATGGTTTTGCATTGCCGCTGCCGCAGCAATTATGGCGCTATTATGCGGCTGCGGGGCAGCTGCTTCCACCACTCCCCAAATGGAACCACAGGTTTCCCAGATGCGCTCCATCTGTGAGCTGGCAGTTATGGACTGTTACTACCACAATGTGGCCAAATACAAGGCCGAAGATGCAGAAGGCCTTTTGTGGTGGAAAAAGGACAAACATTTTTGGATTGAATACAGCGGTGTGGTTACGGTGGGTGTGGATGTTTCCAAACTGGAAATCACGGTGGATGGGCAGCAGGTTACCATAACCATGCCCCCTGCCCAGGTGCAGGCCTGCTGGGTGGATTCCAGTTCTCTCACTCCCGAGTCCTACATTGTAGCAAAGGATTCTGCCCCGGTTCGGGCCGCCGATGAAACCCTGGCCTTCCGGCTGGCTCAGGAGCAGCTGGAACAAAACGCTGCCGGCAACACAGCCCTGCTGTCACAGGCCCAGCAAAGTGCCGAAACGCTGCTCACCAACTACATCAACAGCATTGGAGCTGTCACTGGACAAACCTATCAAATTACATTCAACACCCTGCCCGCAGCCACCTCTGCACCAAAAACATCCACCCCCTCTGTTGGAGAGCAGCCGTCCAGCAGCACACCCGCTGCCTAACAACCTCCACCGGAGTTTCACCGTACTAAAACAATCCCCCCCCAGCACACCACTGCTTTAGGCCGCAGTCTGCTGGGGGGTTCTTTTTATATTCATGCCGCTGCCATCCTAGCAGGCACAGCCCAGCCAAAGGGCAACCGCTGCGCCTGTGGCCTGCGCTGCATGTTTAAAGCAACTTGAACAAAAAACAAAACCACCGTTCAAACCGAATGGTTGAACGGTGGTTTTCTGGCGGAGAAGGAGGGATTTGAACCCTCGCGCCGGTTTCCCGACCTACGCCCTTAGCAGGGGCGCCTCTTCGACCTCTTGAGTACTTCTCCAGAGCAAAGTTTTGAACAAAATAATTCAAATGATGGCGGAGAGGGTGGGATTCGAACCCACGGCCCTTGCGGGTCACCGGTTTTCAAGACCGGCTCCTTAAACCACTCGGACACCTCTCCATAGTGGGCACCCTGCACGCCACTGCTTGGTGCGTTATTTATATTATCACAGGGCATTTGATTTGTCAACAGTTTTTAAAAAGTTTTTTTAAAACAAAATCCAGCCCTCAAAACTCCCCTGCCGCCAGCCCCATCATGCCAGCTTATAAACCGTTCTCAGGCTGCCCTGCCCACGGTAGGCTCCTCCAGCTCCTTTTGGCGGCAGCAAGGTTGTGGGCACTCCCATTCCTCGTACACCGTCTGGCCTGCCTCATACACCACCTTGGTAAACCAGCCCAGACCCGTCAGCACCAAAAACCCCATAGCCATGCTCATGGTACCCACCAGCACCCCCAGCAATGCCCAACCAAACAGCAGGCCACTTGCCAGTGCCAGCAGATTACACACCTGTTCCTTCATTTGCGCCGCTTCCTTTCCTTAGGAACGCTGTTTCAGTTGCTCCCTGTTCGCTTATGCCATTGTATAACAACCTTTCGTTGTTGTCAATACATTTAAACAACTTTTTGTTGTAAAATCTCGTTCATTGCATTTACAAATACAATAATTAGTTGTATAATAAAAAAAACTCATAAAAAGGAGAACCGCCGCACATGTTTCAAGAACGCCTGCGCCAGCTGCGCAAAGAGCGAGGGCTCAGTCAAAAAAAGTTATCTCAGCAGCTGGGAGTTACCCAGCAAGCAGTGGGCAAGTGGGAAACCGGCCGTTCCTCTCCCGACCCCGCCATGCTGGTGCAGCTGGCGGCACTGCTGGGCACCTCCACCGATGATTTGTTAGGGCTGGAAAGCCAAGGGGCAGAACCTGCCGTTCCCGCCGGATACCAGGAGTTCCCCATTCCGGTGATTGGCACTGTACGGGCCGGTTACGACTGCTTCGCCTTTGAGGAGGACTATGGCGTGGAATACGCCCGGGTGAAGGACCCCGCCAGCTATTTTTATCTGGTGGTAAAAGGCGACAGCATGGAGCCCCGGATTCAGGACGGGGATCTTGCCCTGGTGCACCGTCAGCCCACTTTGGAAAACGGAGACCTGGGCGTTATGGTCTATGGCGACGGAGAGGGCACCCTCAAACGGTACATTCAGCGGGGCAACGCTGTAATTTTGCAGCCCTTCAACCCGGCGTATGAGCCCAAGGTGCTCAAGGGCGAAGAACTGAACCAACTTTACATAGCCGGCAAAGTGGTGGAAACCAAGGCCAAGTGGTAAGGTTGCCCTTGTATTGATTTTAGGAGGTAGTTTCAACCCATGCAGCCCACCCGTCTTTACCTGCTGCGCCACGGCCAAACCGACTGGAACCTGGCCGGGCAGCTGCAAGGCCAAACCGATATTCCCTTAAACGATACCGGCCGCAGCCAGGCCCGCATTGCCAAGGGGCAGCTTGGCGGCGTCTGCTTTGATGCTGTGTATGCAAGTCCCCTTTCCCGCACTCTGGAAACCGCCCAGATTGCCAGCGGCTGGCCCAGCGACAGCATTCAGCCGGAGCAGCGGCTCAAGGAAATCTGCTTTGGCCCCTGGGAGGGCCAGCGAGCCCAGGACCTGGGGCCGGAATTTGCTCCCTTTTTTCACGACCCGGCCCGCTATCAACCGGCTCCCGGTGGCGAAAGTCTGGCCACTTTGATGGAGCGCACCGGCAATTTTGTGCAGTTCGTGCAGCAGCACCACGCCGGGCAAACCGTGCTGGCCGTCAGCCATGGGGCAGCACTTCACGCCCTGCTCACCTGTGCCCTGGCACTGCCTCTGGACCAGTTTTGGAGCATTCCCCTGGGCAACTGCTCTCTGGCCATTCTGGAGGAGCAGGACGGCCGGTTTGTTCTGACCGAGACCTTCACCCAGCCCGGTGCAGACAACCGCCACCGATATACCCGCTGATTTTCACTCATTTGGTCTGTTCGTTAAAGCCCGGCCAAGCTCGCCTTGTTTCCGGGCTTTCTTTTTTGCGCCTTTTTTGCGGGTTATCGGCCTGGCAAGGCAATTTATCTATACAGCGAGGGCACTTTTATGGACTTAATGCAAAAACTCACCATCCTTGCCGACAGTGCAAAGTACGATGTGGCCTGTACCTCCAGCGGCTCCCGCCGGGGCGGTGCAGCCGGCAGTTTGGGCAGCACCAGTGCCCCCGGCATCTGCCATACCTTCTCTGCGGATGGCCGCTGTGTCAGTCTGTTGAAGGTGCTGCTCACCAACATCTGCGCCTACGACTGCGCCTACTGCGTCAACCGCTGCTCCAACGATGTACCTCGAGCAGCCTTCACCCCTCAGGAGCTGGCAGAGCTCACCATCCAGTTTTACCGGCGCAACTACATTGAAGGGCTGTTTCTATCCAGTGCGGTACTGGTGGACCCAAACCACACCACCGAGCTTATGATTAAAACCCTCCGGCTGCTGCGTCAGCAGTACCGTTTTCGGGGCTACATCCACGCAAAGGCCATTCCCGGTGCAGACCCAGCACTCATCCACCAGCTGGGGCTTTTGGCGGACCGCCTCAGTGTAAACATCGAGCTGCCCAGCTCTGCCAGTTTGCAAAAGCTTGCGCCGGATAAATCCAAAACCTCCATCTTTACCCCCATGCGGCAGATTGCCCAAACCCATACCCAAAGCCGGCAGGAATTGGCCCTCTACCGTCATGCAGCCAGCTTTGCCCCAGCGGGGCAAAGCACCCAGATGATTGTGGGGGCCACACCGGAAACCGACCGGCAGATTCTCATGCTTACCCAGGGGCTGTACCAGCAATACGGCCTGAAACGGGTGTTCTACTCGGCCTATATTCCGGTATTCGGGGACAGCCGCCTTCCTGCGCTGGATACAAAACCGCCCCTGCTGCGGGAGCATCGCCTGTATCAGGCAGATTGGCTGCTGCGATTCTACGATTTTACGGCGGAGGAAATCCTCACCGATGACACCCCAAACTTTGACCCTGCTCTGGACCCCAAATGCAACTGGGCCCTGTGCCATCTGGACCAATTCCCCATGGATGTAAACCGAGCCAGCCTGTCCCAACTGCTGCGGATTCCCGGTGTAGGCCCCAAAAGTGCCCGGCGCATTGTGAAAGCCCGGCGCCAAGGCCAGCTGGGGCTGGAGGAACTGCGCCGCATGGGCGTAGTGCTCAAACGAGCCCAGTATTTTATCAGCTGCAAAGGGTTTTCCGGGGCCAAAAGCTTTGGCCGCAGAGCCATTGCCAGTGCCCTGGTGGACCCTGCGGTCTTTTCGGCTTCGGCCCAGCAGCTCAGTCTGTTTGCGCCGGAGCCAGCCCACCAGCTGGTGCAGGGGGGCACAAACCCCGTTTTGGCAGCTGCCATTCTGCGAGAGGAGGCCATTTCATGCATCGAGAAGCGGATGTAGTCTATCGGTATGATGGCAGTTTTGAGGGGTTTTTGTGCTGTGTATTCCATAGCTTTGAAACCCGCCAGCTGCCCTTTGACATCCTCACCTTTCAGGAGCCTGCTACCACCCTGTTTCCGGAACAGCACATCTCCACCGACTCTGCAAAGGCCCGCCGGGTCAGTGTAAGCCTGCCTAAAAAGCTGGGCCCCAAAGCCCGCCGGGTGGTGGCCACCGCCTTTTTATCCGGCCGTCCCCAAAAGGATCTGCTGCTCCTTCGTTTTTTGGTCTTTGCTTACAGCACCGGCCCAGCCGCCTTTTCCATGGCGGGCCATGCACTGGTGGCTCCGGTTCTTGCCATGGAGCAGGAGGTAAGCCACGAGGCCCATCTGTTTACAGGCTTTGTGCGTTTTCAGGACTACGGGGAGTTTCTGGGTGCCACCATCGCCCCCAAACACGCCGTTCTGCCCCTGCTGCGGCGGCATTTCTGCCAGCGTTTTCCCAGTGAATCCTTTTTAATTTACGACCAAACCCACTGTGCGGTGCTGCTTCATCAGCCAGACCGCACAGAATACGCCGTACTGGAACAGGCTCCCGTCTTTCCCTCTCCCTCCCAGCAGGAGCTTGCATGGCAATCCATGTGGAAGGAGTTCTACCGGGCCATTGCCATTCCCCAGCGGCAGAACCACACCCTGCGCCGCAGCCATTGCCCCAAACGCTTTTGGTCCAACATGACGGAACTCGCCCCCGAGTTATAGCAATGTTCCCCTTAGCTGCCTTGCACCTATTGTTTCATCCAAAAAACGGCCTTGCCCTCATTCCCAGGGGCAAGGCCGTTTTTTAATGTTTCACCGTCCGGTTGCTGCGCCGGTGCAATCTTCCGGCAACAAAAGCTGTAAGGGATTTTCAAGCCATCTTCTCCCTCTTGCCCTTAAAGGCAGCGGGCATTCCCCGGCTTTCCTGCCCAGTGCGCTCTACTTTTCCACAACAAAAGACCCGGCCTGTGGAAAATCCACCTGCCGGGCTTATTTTTAAGTTAAAATCTGGTTATACCAGTAGAATCCCAGCCGTTACAGCTGCCATTCTTTGGCCTTGGCCAGCAGTGCATCCCTGGTGTTCTCTACCCGGCCTTCCACTACTTCGTGGAGCAGCCATTCCAGCAAATTGCTGGTGGAGGGACCAGGCTGCGCCAGTCCGGCGGTCAGCAGGTTGCCGCCGGTTACAGCCAGCTGATTAACTGCCCAGCATCCGCCCTGGGCCTTTATCTCCTGCAACTGGCTTTCAAATTCCTCCAGCTGGTCTGCCTTGCCATGGCGGGCGTCAATATCAGCCCGCCAGATGTCCACCAGGTTGGAAAGCTGCTCCGGCCCCAGCTGCTGGAGCCAGCGGGCCACGCTTACCCTGCCGGGAGCAGGCCGCACCCCATGGAACCGAATCAGCTGGCAGATGCATTCCCTGCTCTTGCGATCCATCTTTAAGCGGCGCAGAATACTGTCCGCCAGCTGGGCGCTCACCTCCGCATGGCCCACAAACAGGCTGCACGCACCCCGCTGGCTTTCGGTGCAGTAGGGCTTACCCAGGTCCCGCAGCAGCATAGCCCAGCGCACCTGGGGCAGGTTCACACTGTATTCCAGGGTTTCTGCGGCATGCTGCCACAGATTCTGCTCTCCTTCTTCCCTCTTTTGCACAAAGTCCAGTGCTGGCTCAATTTCCGGCATCAAGCAGGTAAGAATCTCCCCGTTTTCTGCCACCACCTTGCTGGCTGCCTTGCCGCACAGCAAAGCGGTAAGCTCCCGCACACTGCGCTCTGCTGCCACCCAGCGCAGGGCATGCCGCTGCTCCAAAGCTGCCTGGTAGGTTTCTTCCTCAATGGTAAAGCCCAGGGTAGCTGCAAACCGCAGCAGCCGCAAAATCCGCAGTCCATCCTCCTGAAAGCGTCGGCCAGGCTCTCCCACACAGCGCAGGCGGCCCGCTTTCAAATCCTCCTGTCCTCCAAAGGGGTCAATGATGGTTCCATCCGGGTCCATGGCCATGGCGTTGATGGTAAAATCCCGCCGGGCCAAATCCTGCTCCAGACTGTCCACAAAAGTTACCGAATCCGGCCGGCGGTGGTCCTCGTAGTCTCCCTCCTGCCGGTAGGTGGTCACCTCGTAGGTCTCATTTTCCGCCAGCACCGTAACCGTACCATGCTGAATGCCGGTTTCCAGCACCTTATAGGTTCCTGCAAAGCATTCCTTTACCTGCTGGGGCAGGGCATTGGTGCACAAATCCCAATCGGTGGGCCGCTTGCCCAGAATGCTGTCCCGCACGCAGCCGCCCACAGCCCAGGCTTCAAAGCCCCGGTCGCTGAGCATCCGAATCAACCGGGCAGCCATGGCCGGCATGGTGGGCATCTCAATCTGCCGCTCCCAGGCCAGCCGTTCCACCAGCGCAACATCCGCCGGGCAGAAGGTATAGTCTTTTAGCTCCGAGGGTGCCACCCAACGGGCATCTGTATGTACATTCAGCTGCATTTCGCCCCCGGTCACACGGCCATTAAAAAAGGTGAAGCCCAGCTTGCGCTCCGGGTATTCGTACTCCGTTTGGGCATATACAGGCCCCAGGGTAATATCCAGCGAAAGTTCCTCTCTGCATTCCCGCACGGCTGCCTGGGCCGGCGTTTCCCCCTGCTCCACCTTGCCGCCAGGCATCTCCCACAGGTGGGCGCAGCTTCCGCCCTCGCCCCGTTTACAAATCAGGATTTTTCCTTCCTCATCGGTCAAAATCACGGCTGCTACTTGTGTCATACCTTGCTTCCTCCCTCTTGTTCCTGATAGGCTTTCCAGCATTCTTCCAGACTGGAAACAGTGTCGCCAAACTCCAACCCGCAAGCCCGGTACAGCTTGCCGGTATCCATGCTTAAATTGCGCTGTCCCTGCTCCTGCCAGCGTTCTTCATCCGGCTTGAGCAAGGCCTGCGTCCGGGTGTCTGCTCCCATCCGTTCCAGGCACATCAACCCGCTGGCATAGGTGTTCAGGGGTGCTTTCGCCCCCAGATTGTACACCCCTCCAGGCAGCTGGGTTAGTGTCTCCATGGCCTGCACAATGGGCTGCACCCAGGTAATGCCCCGGTACTCCCGCACTGCCAGCTGAGGCAGCGGTTCTTTGTGCTCCATTACCTGCTGCAGCAGCCCCCAAAACCCCGGCGAATCCTTCAGTCCCGGCCGGTTCCAGTCATACATCCAGGTAGCTCGCAGGCAAACTGCATCCGGGCAGGCCTCCAGCACCAGCTGTTCGGCCTCCAGCTTGTGACGGCCATACACCGTGGGCGGATGGAGTACCGTCTCCTCCGCAATGGGGCCTTGCTGGGTCACCCCTGCATACACCTGGTCAGAACTAAAAAACACCAGCTTTGCCCCTGCCTTCTTGCAGGCATTGGCCACCACCTGGGTAGCCTGCACATTAGCCTTAAAGCTTTCCAGGGGATTCTGCTGGCAAAGCCCTGTATTGGAGAGGGCCGCTGTATGAATCACCAGCTGCGCCCGATGGTAAGCCAGTGCACTTTCCACCTGTTCCCGGCTGGTCAGCTCCACCTGGCTATGACTGGGGCCTTCAATATCCCATTGATTCCGATAAAAATGGGCCAGGCGGCTGCCCACAAATCCCCTTGCGCCGGTCAAAAACACCCGCCTCATGGCACACCCCCCAATACTGCCCCAATTCCCAAATCCACAGTCGCAACCCGACCGCAGTATTCCTCGGCCAGCTGGTGGCAGGGCTTGGGTGCATGAAAGGTCACGGTCAGCTCTGCCCGCACTGCTCCGGGGGCAGCCCTCCCGGTGTCCGCCTCCAGGCCGCTGGGCAGATCCAGAGCCACCACGCTGCCGCCGGTGTGATTCATCAGGTGGCAGGCTTTACGGCCCACTTCCTGCATCTGCCCATGGAACCCGGTGCCATACAGGGCATCCACCACCAACTCTGCACTGCGCAAAAAAGCAATGTCATCTGGGCTGCAGTGTTCCAGTTCCTTCACCGGTACCCCTGCATTCAGGGTTCTGTGCCAGTTGTATACAGCATCCGGCGTAACCGGCTGGCCCTGGGCCAGATACACCCGCACTTTTATACCGGCACGGGCCAGCCGCCGGGCCACCACCAGCCCGTCGCCTCCATTGTTTCCCTTACCGCACACCACTGCGGCTGTTTTGGCATGGGGCCACTGGGCCAAAATCTCCCGGGCCGCTCCGTGGCCTGCCCGGCGCATCATCTCCCGGTAGGTCAGGCCCGCTTGGTTGGCACGCCGTTCCAGTTCCTTCATCTGTGCTGCTGTCACAACCATCCTTCACTCGCCCCTTTCCCTATCGCAAAAAGCCACCAGGCACCCTAAGGCCAAGCCGTTCGGGCTGGCTCTGCCGCTGGTTTGTATGTTTATTATAGCACGAACCCCCGCCACTGTCCGATGGATTGGGCCGATTTTATACATTTTTAAAAAAATTCACAGCCAAAGGGCCAGCCTCCGGCTTATGCAAAAGCACCCGCAGCGCAGGTAGTTGCCCTTTGCGCTGCGGGTGCCTGTTATTTGTATAAAAGACCAATTACCGTTCCTCACGGAAATAATTGTTGCCCAAAAAGGCCGGGATATGTGCGCCCTTGCTGCCCCGCATACTGGTAACAATCAGCACCAGTGCCGTAATCAAAAAGGGCAGCATATCAAAAAAGGCATCGGGCAGGCCCACCATAAAGCCAACCTTGTAGTATTTAAGCACCCGCAGGGCACCAAACACAAAGCTGCCCAAAATGGCCATGTGGGGCTTCCAGGCAGCAAAGATAACCAGTGCCACCGCAATCCAGCCAAGGCCATTTACGCTGTTGGAAATCCACACGCCGCCGTTGATAATCATGCCGCAGTAGGCACCGCCCAGGCCGCAGATGCCGCCGCCCAGCAGCAGGTTGATGTACTTCCAGCGGGTTACCGGGATGGAAGCCGCATCCGCTGCGCCGGGGTTTTCGCCAATGGCCTGCACATTCAGGCCGGTTTTGGTGCGGTACAGGTAGAATCCAGCCACCGCAGCTACTGCAATTCCCAGGTAGACAAAGGGATTGTAAGAGAACAGCAGCTCGCCCACCACAGGCAGGTCACTGAGCACAGGGATGTGAATGCTGCGCATCTGTGCCGTTACATTGGCAGGCAGTTTCAGGCTGCTTTCGGCAGAGCGGCCAATCATATACACACCCACAAAGTTGGAAAGACCCACACCAAAAATGGTCATGGCCAAACCGGCCACATTCTGGTTTGCCATAAAGGTTACGGTGAGCAGTGCGTAAATCAAAGCCGCCAGCATACCTGCTGCAAAGGCGCACAGCAGCGCCACAGCAAAATTATCGCTCATGTAACCGCCCATAAACCCTGCGCAGGCACCAATGGCCATCATGCCTTCCACGCCCAGGTTCAGGTGGCCTACTTTTTCGTTCAGGATTTCACCCACGGTACCAAACAGCAGGGGTGTGCCCGCACCGATGGCGGCCACCAAAAACTTAATGAACATCTCCATCAGTGCTTACCTCCCTTTTTGCTGCGGCCCACAAAGGAGTACCGCACAAAGAACTCGCTGCCCAAAATAAAGAACAGGATAATGCCCTGCAGAACATCGGCACAGTCCGAAGAAAGACCATAGGCAGACTGCACCACGCTGGAGCCTTTTTCCAGCACACCAAACAAAAAGGACACCACCAGAATCATAGCCGGGTTCAGCTGGCACAGCCAGGCAATGATAATGCCGGTAAAGCCAACACCGCCGGCCACACCCATGGAAAGGGTCATGTCGCTGCCTGCCACCTGGCACACGCCGGCAATGCCCGCAATAGCGCCGGACAAAAACATGGTGCGCATAATCACTTTTTTTACATGAATACCGGCATAACGGGCGGTGTCCTGGCTTTCGCCCACCACGCCAATTTCATAGCCCTGCTTGGTGCGTGTGAGGTAAATCCACACCACTGCCACCAGCACCAGCATAATAATCCAGCCAAAGTGCACACCCAGCACCTTGTCCAGTGCTGCGTTTTTTGCAAAACGAGCAATCTTGGAAAAACCATTGGCCGCCGGGTCTCGCCAGGGGCCGGCCTGTAGGTAGGAAACCAGATGCAGCGCAATGTAGTTGAGCATCAGGGTAAGCAGGGTTTCGTTGGTTCCCCACTTCACTTTAAAAGCCGCCGCCAGCAGGCCCCACAAGCCGCCGCCTAAAGCACCGGCCACCAGCATAACGGCCACCAGCACCCAGTGGTTCCAGTGGGAAAAATTCAAAGCAAAATAGCTGGCAAAAACGGCGCCCATTATCAACTGGCCCTCACCGCCGATGTTCCAGAACTTCATCTTAAAAGCCAGGGTAACCGCCAGTGCGCAGATGCACATGGGGATGGTAAATTTGATAGTGGCCTGCAAGGCCATTTCACTGCGGAACGCACCCTCCAGAATGGTGCCATACACCGCAATGGGATTGTAGCCGATGGCCCACACAAACAGGCCGCCTGCCAGAATGCTGCACAGCACTGCCACCACCCGCAGCAGAACCGTTTCCTTGGTGCTGCGTTCTGCATGCTTTACCACATGCAGCAGCGGCTCCTTGCTTACTTTTGCGCTCCCGGTCATTGGTCCTGTTCCTCCTTCAGCTTTTCTTCCTCGGTCATCTCGCCGGTCATCATCAAACCAATCTGCTCTTTTGTCACCGTCTTGGCATCCACCACGCCGGTTACCTTGCCATGGCACAGCACCAGAATCCGGTCGCACAGCTCCATCAGTACATCCAAATCCTCGCCAATAAACATGACCGCAACGCCTTTTTCCTTCTGCTGGTTGAGCAAATCATAAATCATGTAGCTGGAATGAATGTCCAAACCACGCACCGGGTAAGCGGTAATCAGCAGGTTGGGGCCAGATTCAATCTCACGGCCCAGCAGTACCTTCTGCACATTGCCGCCGCTCATCAAGCGAACCGGCGTCTCAATGCCCGGCGTCACGATGGAAAGCTTTTGCACCAGCTTTTTGGCCAGCTCCCGGGCGGGGGCACGGTCCACAAAGGGGCCTTTGCCGTTGCGGTAGCTTTTCAGCAGCATATTGTCGGTCATGCCCATGCTGGCTACCAGGCCCATGCCCAGGCGGTCCTCCGGCACAAAGCTCATGGAAATGCCCAAATCGATGATGGCCTCCGGGCTTTTGTTCAGGATATTTTCCTTTTTGTACAGCACTGCGCCTTCCTTGGCAGGCAGCAAGCCCGCAATGGTTTCACACAGTTCCTTCTGACCGCTGCCTGCAATGCCTGCAACGCCCAAAATCTCGCCGGACCGGATGGTAAAGCTCACATCGTCCAGCCCCTTGCTGCCATCGGGCTTTTCCACCGTCAGGTTTACCACCTTCAGCACGGTGTGTACATCCTTGGGCTGGGGCCGATTGATGGAAAGGCTCACTGCATGGCCCACCATCCGCTCGGTCAAGCCTTCGGCGGTCATGCCCTCTGTGTTTACGGTTTCCACCGTTTTGCCCTTGCGCAGAATGGTTACCCGGTCACTGATGGACAAAACCTCGTTCAGCTTATGGGTAATGATAATCACCGCACAGCCCTGGCTGCGCATCTGGCGCAGAATGGCAAACAGTTTTTCGGTTTCCTGGGGGGTAAGCACCGCGGTGGGCTCGTCCAGAATCAGGATTTTGGCTCCCCGGTACAGTACCTTCAGGATTTCCACCGTCTGCTTTTCCGAAACACTCATCTCGTACACCGGTTTTTCCGGGTCGATTTCCAGGCCATAGCTGCTGCACAGCTGCTGTACACTCTGGCGCAGCTGTTTTTTGCCAGGCAGCTTGCCGGGGGTACCCAGCACAATGTTCTCCATGGCAGTGAATACCTCCACCAGCTTGAAGTGCTGATGAATCATACCAATGCCCAGGTTCTGGGCATCCATCGGGGAGCTGATGGACACCGGTGCATCGTTCACATAAATCTGGCCCTTATCCGGGTGGTAAATACCACTGATCATATTCATCAGGGTGGTTTTGCCGCTTCCGTTTTCCCCTAAAAGTGCCAGAATCTCGCCGTAGCGTACCTCCAGTTCAATGCCATCGTTGGCCACAACGCTTCCAAAGGTTTTGGTAATGCCGCTGCACCGGATGGCGCTCTTTCCTCCTGCCATGGACTTCCTCCTTGCTGTTTTGCCCGTCTTGGGTATTCCATCAAAAAAAGGCGGTCAGATAGGACCGCCTTTTTTTTGCGCTCATGGCCGATTCAATGCTCAGGCCTGTTCTTTTACATTGGAAACATACCAGTTGCAGCTGCCGTAGTCGGCACCTTCCAGGGTATGGGTCTGGCCCTGATTGTCCACAATTTCGGTCTTGCCATCAAATACATCCCATTCGCCAGAGATGATTTTTGCCTGTACCTCTGCAATCTTTTCGGCAGTGCCCTCTGCTACCAGGTCGGTGTTCAGGTCAGACAGAGTCACAAGGCCGTCGGCCATGTCGCCAAAGTAGTTGTCCATCTTGGTACCGGCTACCCAGGTGCCGTCGATGATGTTCTGCACAGCCTGGGTGTAGTATACGCTCCAATCCCACATAACGCTGGTCAGGGTTGCGTCGGGTGCATCCTTGCTCATATCGCTGTTATAGCCAATGCCCCAAACGCCCTTGGCCTCAGCAGCCAGCTGGGGGCCTGCGGTATCGCAGTGCTGGCCAATTACATCGCAGCCGGCAGCCAGCAGAGCCTCGGCGGCCTGCTTTTCTCCTTCGGGGTCAAACCAGCTGTTGGTTACCTTTACAAACACCTCAGCATCGGGGTTTACGCTGGCAACACCCATGGCAAAGGCATTGATGCCGCTGGTAACCTCGCCATTTTCCTTGCCCATGGCAGCCACATAGCCAATTTTGTTGCTCTCGGTCTTAAGGCCAGCTGCAATGCCGCTCAGGTAACGGGCCTGGTAGATGCGGCCAAAGTAGTTGTTAAAGTTAGTGCCGTTGGACTTATAGCCGGTGCCGTGGCTAAAGAATACCTCGGGATACTCCTCGGCCAAAGCCTCACAGGTATCCATATAACCCCAGCTGGTGGCAAAGATAATATTGCAGCCTTCCTCAATCAGCTCGGTCATGGCATTTTCCACAGCGGCAGCGTCGGTGTCGGAGATGTTGATTTTTTCCACCAGCTGATCCTCGCTCAGCTGCAAGTTTTTCATCATGCCCTGAATGCCCAGCTCGTGGGTGTAGCTGTAACCGGTGCCCTCAGCAGGGTCAGACAGATGTACCACGCCAATTTTGAGATCTTCCTTAGCCACGCCGCCAGTGGTGGAAGCCCCTGCGGAAGTACCAGTGCTGCCTGCATTTGCAGCCGAAGAACCTGCGGATGCATTGCCGCCGCAAGCTGCCAGACCCAAAGCCATGGTAATTGCCAAAACGGCACTCAGAATCTTTTTCATGTAAAAAACTCCTCCTCAAGCTGGTTGAAACAACTTGGCAGAAACGGTGGATTTTGTCATTGCTAACAAATTCCAGCACAGCTCCCTGCCGGATACAGTTCCATTGTAACGACGAAAAACCGGGTTTGCAACCGTTTTTCACATCTTCGGCAACATCCACTAGGGTCCGCACAATTTACACAATTATTTTTGTTTATCCAGTCCAACAAAAACGCCCATAAACCGGCCTGTAAAGCCATTTTATGGGCGTTTTTACCTCTTCAAAAGTCATACTTTACACTTTGTGAAAGGTGGATTTTTGTGCAAATTCTGTGCTTCCTTCAAAGCTGTTTCGGTGGCGCATCAGCTGCCACAGCATACAGCAGGAGGCTGCCAGCAAAACCAGCTCGCACAGCGCAATGTTTGTCTGTGCCAAAATTGCTGCCACGGTATTAAACAGGGTGTGGGCTGCCACTGCGGCCAGATAAAACAGCGCACTGCCCTTTCGCAGCCCCCAAAAAACCAGACCGGTGGCAGCCAGATGAAAGCCTAAAGCGCTCACCCGCTCCAGCAGCCCCCAGGCAATCAGGCCGGGTGTTACGGCGTTCATCTGCTGGGTCATGAGCTGCAGGGTAGCTGCATCTACCCCCACCGAAGCGGCCTGCTCCGGGTTGGCAATCACCCAGCACGCCATCATATTGTTCAGGTGGCCAAATCCAACCAGAACCAGCATTTCACACAGGCCGTGGCCCAGGCCGTAGTTTACCACATCCAGCCCATCGGGCAGTCTGCGCAGCAGCTTTCCCCCAATCAGCCGGGCGGTCTCCTCAAACAGGCCGGCGCTCAGCCCCCCCACCAGCAGGATATACAGCATCGGGTAACGATTGGCCCAAACACTGAACCGCACCGAGCTTTGCAGCAAAGACAGCAACGGAATACGCAGTACAATCTGGCATAAAAAGAACCCGGCAGCACCAATCAAAAAAGCATCCATCCGCAAACGCTTTTTTAATCCCAGCAAAGCCACCGCCACAAAAGGTACCACAATGCACACCAGTGCCGCAACTCCAAACCAGAAAATCTTCTCCTCCACAGTGCATAACCCCTTTTTCACTTGCATTCTTCCCCCTGCCTGGCCATTCCCCGCCAGACAGAGGTGCGTTTTTCATCCTTTTTTAAAAATAACTGCGAATCTGGAATTTATCCTTCTTTTCCACCACTTCTTCCACCAGGTTTTGGTGTTCCTCATCCCAGTGTACGGGGGTAGCTTCGTTGCGGGTAAGCCGCAGCAGCTCCTCCACCCGTTTTGTTTCCTCCGCCGTGTACAGCAGGTACGAAACACCCTCCCGCTTGGCACGGCCAGTACGGCCAATGCGATGGGTATAGTGCTCGTTGGCGCCAGGTACATCGTAGTTGATTACCGCATCCACATCATCCACATCAATGCCCCGTGCCGCAATATCGGTGGCCACCAGTACCGCCAGCTTGCCTTCCCGGAAGTTTGCCATAATGGTATTACGCTCCCCCTGGGAAAGATCGCCGTGCAGGCAATCCACCACAAAATTGAGCCGTGCCAGCTGGTTGGTCAAAATTGCGGTGGTAAACTTGGTGTTGCAAAACACCATCACCCGCTTGTAGCCGCCGCTCAAAATAATCTGGGCCACATCGGCCAGCTTATTGCGGCCGGTGGTCAGCAGCTTGTACTGGTGGATTTTGGGCTGGCTTTCCAGCACAGGCTGCACGCTGATTTCCTGGGCATCCCGCTGGTACAGCCAGCCGATGTCCATTACCTCACGGCTGATGGTTGCACTGAACATACACAGGTTTTTGCGGGCTTTCATCTGGTCGATGATTTTGCGCACATCCTTATAAAACCCCATGTTCAGCATCTCGTCTGCCTCGTCCAGCACAATGGTGCTAACCTTTCGCACATCCATGGTTTTGTGCTGGATGTGGTCCAGCAGGCGGCCGGGGGTGGCCACCACAATCTGGCAGCCTTTTTTCAGCTTTTCCACCTGGCGCTGGATGTTGGAACCGCCGTACAGGCAGGCAATTTTCACCTGGGGCAAAAAGTGCGCCAGCTCCTTCAGTTCCTGGGCAATCTGCTGGGCCAGTTCCCGAGTAGGGGCCAGCACCACGGCCTGGGGCACAGCCTCCTCCTTGTTGATGCGCTCAATCAAAGGAATGCCAAAGGCACAGGTTTTGCCGGTGCCGGTGGGTGCTTTGGCGGTTACATCATGGCCGGCCATCATCAGGGGAATGGCCTTTTCCTGTACTTCGGTCATCTGGGTAAAGCCCATGCGCTCCACGGCCTGCAAAAGCTCCGGGCTGGCCTTCAATTCACTGTATAACATCTGGTTTCTTCTCCATTTCTTGTTGCCTTGGTGCACCGCTGGCCTTGAGCAAAGTCCCCAGGGACAAACTGCTTAAACTTCACTTGGCTGGTGCTGTTGTTTTTATTATAGCATAGCCACCCTGCAAATGATATGATGGATTGCTCCATTTTTAAAGGGCTGTCACAGCCCACCGCCTTTTTGCAAAGGGCGTACACAGCAAAAAGGACCCTCCCAGTTGGGAGGGTCCTTTGCATTGCTTTGCAAGTGCTTACAGAGTGGAGATATCAATCAGTTCCACATCTTCCAGGCTGGCCCCGCTGCGCAGGGTCTCCACCAGTACCTTGGCGGTATCGATGGCGGTCAGGCAGGGAACGCTCAGCTCCACAGCCTTGCGGCGCATCTTTACGCTGTCCAGGTCGGGGTCACGGCCCTTGTCGGAGGTGGAAATCACATAGTCCACCAGGCCGCTTTCCAGCAGGTTCAGAATATTGGGTTCTTCCTCGCCAATGCGGCGCACGGTGTTGCAGGCAATCATGTTGCTGTTCAGTACCTTGGCGGTGCCGCTGGTGCCGTACAGCTTGTAACCCATGGACTTAAGCTGCCATGCAGTGTCCAAAATTTCCAGCTTGTCGGCATTCTTTACGGTAATCAGGCAGCAGCTGCCGGGCTTGGGTTTATTGAACTTGTAACCGGCACCCACCAGACCCTTCAGCAAAGCATCGCTGAAGTTGCGGGCAATGCCCAGCACCTCGCCGGTGCTCTTCATCTCAGGTCCCAGCTGGGTGTCCACGCCGTGCAGCTTTTCAAAGCTGAACACAGGCACCTTAACAGCCACATAGGGTGCGTCGGGCCGCAGGCCGGTGCCCCACTCCATATCCTTGAGCTTCTCGCCCAGCATGCAGCGCACTGCCAGCTCTACCATGGGTACGCCGGTCACCTTGCTGATGTAGGGCACGGTACGGCTGGAACGGGGGTTCACCTCGATGACATATACCTGGTTGTCGTACACCACATACTGGATGTTCACCAGGCCCACCACCTTCAGCTCACGGGCCAGACGACCGGTGTACTCTACCAGCATCTGCTTGATTCGGGGAGAGAGGGAACGGGGGGGATATACGCTGATGGAGTCGCCGGAGTGGATACCTGCACGCTCCACATGCTCCATCATGCCGGGAATCAGGTAGTCCTCGCCGTCACAGATGGCATCCACTTCGCACTCGGTGCCCATCAGGTACTTGTCCACCAGCACGGGGTTTTCCATGTCGGTGTTCTGGGCAATAACGCCCATGTACTCCACCACATCCTCAGGGCAGTAGGCGATGATCATGTTCTGACCACCCAGCACATAGCTGGGACGCAGCAGCACAGGGTAACCCAGCTGGCTGCCGGCTTCCAGAGCCTGCTCGGTGGTGAATACGGTCAATCCCTTCGGACGGGGAATTCCGCACCGCTCCAGCAGCTCGTCAAAGCGTTCCCGGTCCTCGGCCTCGTCAATGGCATCGGCGGGGGTGCCCAGCAGTTTTACGCCCAGCTTGGTCAGGTGCTTGGTGAGCTTAATGGCAGTCTGGCCGCCAAACTGCACCACGCAGGCCCAGGGCTTTTCGGTTTCCAGAATGTTCTCCACGCTTTCGGGGTCCAGCGGGTCAAAGTACAGACGGTCGCCGGTGTCGAAGTCGGTGGAAACAGTTTCGGGGTTGTTGTTGGCAATTACAGCCTCGTAGCCAAACTTTTTCAGGGTCCACACGCAGTGCACGCTGCAATAGTCGAACTCGATGCCCTGACCAATGCGGATGGGGCCGGAGCCGAACACCAGCACCTTCTTTTTGTCGGTGGGGTGCTCCTCAATAAAGCGGGCAGCCTCGTTTTCCTCGTCAAAGCTGGAGTAGAAGTAGGGAGTGCGGGCTGCAAACTCGGCAGCGCAGGTATCTACCATCTTAAAGCCAGCACGCAGACGGGCAGGCAGCTCGCTGCCGCTGATGCGGGCAATGGCCTTATCGGTAAAGCCCTGACGCTTGGCCAGCTTGTACAGCTCCATGCTCATCTCACCGGCTGCCAGACGCTTTTCGGTGTCGGCCAACTTTGCCAGCTTGTGCAGGAACCAGTGGTCGATTTTAGTAACAGCGTAAATTTCATCAAAGCTGATGCCGCGCTTGATGGCCTCAAACACCACAAAGCTGCGGTCGCTGTCGCACACATGGAGCTTTGCACGGATTTCTTCGTCGGTGCATTCTGCCAAAGCGGGCAGGTCCATGGTATCCAGACCCAGCTCGATGGAGCGCACAGCCTTCATGAGGGCTTCCTCAAAGCTCTGGCCAATGGCCATAACCTCACCGGTAGCCATCATCTGGGTGCCCAGGTCCTTCTTTGCATACACAAACTTATCGAAGGGCCACTTGGGGAACTTTACCACGCAGTAGTCCAGGGCAGGCTCAAAGCAGGCGCAGGTCTGGCCGGTGATGTCGTTGGTGATTTCGTCCAGGCTGTAACCGATGGCAATTTTGGTTGCCACCTTGGCAATGGGATAACCGGTAGCCTTGGAAGCCAGTGCAGAGGAACGGCTTACACGGGGGTTTACTTCGATAACAGCGTACTCAAAGCTATCGGGCTTGAGGGCAAACTGGCAGTTGCAGCCACCTTCAATGCCCAGCTCGGTGATGATGCGCAGGGCACTGGAACGGAGCATCTGATACTCCTTGTCGGACAGGGTCTGACTGGGAGCCACTACGATGGAGTCACCGGTGTGTACGCCAACGGGGTCGAAGTTTTCCATGTTGCAGACGGTGATTACATTGCCCTTTCCGTCCCGCATTACTTCGTATTCGATTTCCTTCCAGCCGGCAATGCACTTTTCAATCAGTACCTGATGGATGGGAGAAAGACGCAGGCCGTTGGTACCAATTTCCCGCAGCTGGGCCTCATCTTCACAGATGCCGCCGCCGGTGCCGCCCATGGTGAAGGCGGGACGCACGATTACGGGGTAGCCGATTTGCGCAGCAAACTCCAGAGCGTCGTCCAGGTTTTCTACCACCTTACTGGGGATGCAGGGCTCGCCCAGCTTTTCCATGGTGTCCTTAAACAGCTGGCGGTCCTCTGCACGGTCGATGGTGTCGGGCTTACAGCCCAGCAGCCGCACGCCCTCCTGCTCCAAAAAGCCTTCCCGGGCCAGGGTCATGGCCATGTTCAGGCCGGTCTGGCCGCCCAGGTTGGGCAGAATGGAGTCCGGCTTTTCCTTCTGGATGATGCGCTTGATAACCTCGGGGGTCATGGGCTCCACATACACCCGGTCGGCAATGTTGGGGTCGGTCATGATGGTAGCCGGGTTGGAGTTCACCAGCACTACCTCAATGCCTTCTGCCTTCAGGGCACGGCAGGCCTGGGTGCCGGAGTAGTCGAACTCGGCAGCCTGGCCAATGATGATGGGGCCGGAGCCGATTACCAAAACTTTTTTAATGCTTGTATCCTTGGGCATGGCTTACCGCTCCTTTTTCATCATATCCACAAATTCATCAAACAGGTAGTCCGTATCCTTGGGGCCGCCGCAAGCTTCGGGATGGAACTGCACGGTAAAGCAGTCCATGTTGGTGTAGCGGATGCCCTCTACGGTACCGTCGTTGGCATTCACATGGCTCACCACACCCACCGAGGCATCCAGGCTTTCGCCCACCACAGCGTAGCCGTGGTTCTGGCTGGTGATGTAGGTACGGCCATGGGCCAGGTCCGTTACAGGCTGGTTTACGCCACGGTGACCGTATTTCAGCTTCTGGGTCTGTGCGCCCTGAGCCAGTGCCATCAGCTGGTGGCCCAGGCAGATGCCAAAGATGGGCAGGCCCAGCTGGGCAATCTCTTTCAGGTTGTGGATGATTTCCACATTCTCCGCCGGGTCGCCAGGGCCGTTGGACAGCATAATGCCGTCCAGGTTCATCTCCTTCAGCTGGCTGGCGGTGGTGGTGGCAGGTATCACAGTCACCTTGCAGTCACGGGCCACCAGGCTGCGCTCAATGTTATTCTTGCAGCCAAAGTCAAACAGGGCCACATGGTACTTGCCACCCTCGCCCAGTACGGTGGGCTCCTGGCAGGTTACGCTGGCCACAGCCTTGGTAACGGTGTAGCTGCGGATAGCCTCCATCAGCTCCTGGTCGGCCAGTGCTTCCTCGGCGCTGGCGTACTGGGTGGTGAGAGCGCCGTTCATAACACCGCTTTCACGGAGCAGGCGCACCAGGCTGCGGGTATCAATGCCAGCCAGACCAATAATGCCCTGTTCCTTCAGGTAGGCATCCAAAGTCTTTTTGCAGCGGAAGTTGCTGGGCGCATCGCACAGCTCCCGCACAATGTAGCCAAAAGCCCAGATCCGGTCGGACTCAGCGTCCTCCCCGTTGATGCCGTAGTTGCCCACCAGGGGGTAGCTCTGGGTAATAATCTGACCATAGTAGCTGGGGTCGGTCAGGGTTTCTTCGTAACCCACCATGCCAGTGTTGAATACAACTTCACCCACACGGGTACCCTCAGCACCAAAGTGCTGGCCTTCCAGTACGGTACCGTTGGCCAAAACCAATAATGTTTTCAATGGAACATCCCTCTCTCTCTAAAACCGTTGCTATGGGGGTGTTTTACAGGGTCTGCTTTGCCTGTTCCTTCATCTTGCGGCTGCCCAGATGCACCAGAGGCAGCTTGCCCTCAGCGCAGATGGGGCATTCCTCAGGCAGGTAGTTGGGCAGGTCCAGCTTGGCAGCGCTGGCCAGGATGGGAATGGGGCTGGGAGCCTCCTCCTTGGTGCGGTCTACCACGCACACGATGCCCAGGCACTCGCCGCCTGCTTCTTCGATGACACGCTTGGTCTCCAGGCTGGAGATACCGGTGGTTACAACATCCTCAGCAATGATGCACTTCTCGCCGGGGTTTATGGCAAAGCGCTTGAGGGTCATCACATTGTCCACACGCTCGGTAAAGATAGCACGCTTGCCCAGCTGGCGGCCCAGCTCGTAAGCGTACACAATGCCGCCCATGGCGGGGCCTACAATTACATCCACATCCAGGCCCAGAGCACGCACCTTATCGGCCACCTGCTCCATCACCTTGGCGCACTGAGCGGGATGCTGCTGCAGGTAAGCCATCTGGCAGTATGCGCTGGAATGGCGGCCGCTGCTCAGCAGAAAGTGACCTTCCAGAAAAGCTTCGCATTCCTTCAAAATCTCAATGGCGTTGTTCATGGTCGTTTCTCCTTTTTACATTCCTTGTTGTTCTATACAGCTTCCGGCCATTCGTTCTAAAATGCCGGTTATTACACCCGTGCACAGCCCCGGATTTCCTCCAGGCTGTTTACCCCGTGCCGCTCCATCCAGGCTGCAATTTCCTGGGTAATACGCTGGCAGGCAGTGGGGTCCATAAAGTTGGCAGTGCCCACCTGTACGGCAGTTGCACCAGCCATAATGAACTCCAGTGCATCCTCACCAGTGAGAATACCGCCCAGACCCACTACCGGCACATTGACCACGCCGCACACCTGGTATACCATACGCAGGGCAATGGGGCGAATGGCCGGGCCGGACAGGCCCGCAAACACATTGTTGAACACCGGACGGCGCTTTTCCAAATCAATGGCGCAAGCCTGGAAGGTATTCACCAGGCTCAGTGCGTCGGCACCTGCTTCCACGCAGGCAACCGCCATCTGGCAGATGTTCTCAGCCTGGGGGCTGAGCTTAACCACCAAAGGCTTTTTGCACACCGCACGCACCCGGCTTACCACCTCGCTTGCGCTGGCAGCCTGAATGCCGTAAGCAATGCCGCCCTGCTTCACATTGGGGCAGCTGATGTTCAGCTCCACAAAATCCACGGCGGTGTCATTCAGCAGCTGTGCACCCTGCTCGTAGTCCTCAATGCAGCCGCCGCCCAAGTTGGCCCAGATGGTGGTGCCCAGGGTCTCCATAACAGGCAGCTCATGGTCGATGAAATGCTGCACGCCGGGATTCTGCAATCCAATGGAGTTAATCAGGCCGCTGGGGGTTTCCAGCAGACGCTCGCCCTCGTTGCCGTACTTGGGCACCAGGGTAATGCCCTTGCTGGACACGCCGCCCAGCATCTTTAAATCCACAATGTTCTGGTATTCGGCGCCAAAGCCAAAGGTGCCGGAAGCACCAATCACCGGGCCTGCCAGTTCCTTGCCCAAAAAGGGCACCTTCAAACTTACCTGGCTCATTGTGCAAATACCTCCTGTGCGTCAAATACGGGGCCTTCCTTGCATACGCAGCGGCCGCCGGTGGTGGTGTGGCAGGTGCAGCCCAGGCAGGCGCCAATGCCGCAGGCCATTTTGCGCTCCAGGCTCACAATGCACTGCACGCCATGCTCCGCACACAGGGCAGCCACCGCCCGCATCATGGGTTCGGGGCCGCAGCAGAGCACCAGGTCATAGTCCTGGGGCTTCAGCAGCTGGGTTACCAGACCATGGAAACCAAAACGGCCGCTGTCGGTGGCCAGCTGTACCTTGCCGCACACGGCGTTCAGTTTTTCCAGGCCGTAGGGCTCATCCCTGAAACCACAGAAGTAGTCCGGGGTTACACCGGCCTGAACCAGTTCCAGTGCCAGCTGGTACAGGGGGGCAGTACCAATGCCGCCGCCCACCAGGGCCACACGCTTGCCCTGGGCAGCAGCCACATCAAACCCATTGCCGCTGGGGCCAACCAGCTGCAGGGTATCGCCAGCGTTCAGTGCTGCCAGCTTTTTGGTGCCGGTGCCCCGCACCTCGTACAAAAATTGCAGGGTGCCGGCGGTGGCGTCGTACCGGTGCACGCTGATGGGGCGGCTCAAAACGGGAGCCTGGTCTGCGGGCCAGCAGCGCAGCATAAAAAACTGGCCTGCCTTAGGGGCCTGATGCCGGTGGGGCCAGCCCACGGTCATCAGGCGGATGGTATCGTTCAGGGCCAGGTGCTCCAGCACCGTTACATCACAGCAGATCGCAGGCATGTTTGATGGCCTCCTTCATGGTTACACATTCGTTGTAAGCAGCTTCGCCCACCTGGGTGCCGGGCTGCTTTTTGTAAGCCAGCAGAATGCCGCGGCTGGAGTTTACAACACCGCCGTTGCCCTGGTTCAGGTACTGGGCAATATCCTGTGCAGTGCCGCCCTGTGCACCGTAACCGGGAATCAGGAAGAAGCTGTCTTTGTAGCGGGCACGAATCTCGGCAGCTTCCTCAATGTGGGTGCCGCCGATTACCAGGCCCAGGCTGGAGTAGCCGGTTTCGCCCATGCAGCTCTTGCCCATCTGGTTCAGCTTGTCGCCCACCATGTCGTATACATGACGGCCATCGGCCAGCTTTTCGTACTCAAAGTCCTTTGCGCCGGGGTTGGAGGTACGCACCAGCACAAACAGGCCCTTGCCCTGCTGCTCCACAAAGGGCATATAGGGCTGGATGGAGTCCAGACCCATGTAGGGAGCCAGAGTAATGTAGTCGGCCTCAAAGTCGCCGCTGAAGTGTGCCTTGGCGTACATCTCGGCGGTCTTGGCAATGTCGCCCCGCTTGATGTCGGCAATCACAGGGATACCGGCAGCCTTGATGTAATCCAGGGTCTTTTTGTAAGCCATCATGCCATCCAGGCCCAGGGTCTCGTAGTAAGCAATCTGTACCTTAAAGCAGCCAGCCACTTCCTTGGTGGCGTCCACGATGGTCTGGTTGAAGCGCAGGATATTTTCACCAGCGGTCAGTTCGGATTTTGCAAAACCTTCGGGCAGGTAAGAAAAATCGGTGTCCAGGCCTACGCATACAGGGCCCCGCTGGGCAACGGCGTGATACAGTTTATCCATGTTAGTCATTGTTTGGCTCTCCTTTTTATCTCAACATAATTGAACATTCGATTGATTTACCGCCGGTAGGTTACACGGCCGCCCCGGATGGTCATGTCCACCCTGCCGTACAGGGTAGCTCCATCAAAGGGGGTATTGCAGCACTTGGAGTGCATGGCGTTCTTGTCCACCACATAGGGGGTGTCCAGATCCACCAAGGTCAGGTCGGCATCAGCACCCACTCGGATGGCTCCCTTGTTATCCAGGCCCAGAATGGCCGCAGGGAACCGGCTCATCAAAGCTTCCAGGTAGTACAGCTCCAGCCCATTCTCCCGGCACAGCTTGGTGTAGCACACGCCAAAAGCGGTTTCCAGGCCAATCATGCCAGCAGCACCGGCTGCCTTTTCCTCTTGGGTATGGGGTGCGTGGTCGGTGGCGATGGCATCCACTGTGCCGTCCTGGATGGCGGCAATCAGGGCCTGTACATCCGCCTGGCTGCGGATGGGCGGGTTAACCCGATAATCCAAATCCGAAAACCACAGATGATGGGGGGTTACCTCACAGGTTACCGGCACGCCCCGGCGCTTGGCTGCTCCAATGGCGGCCACAGCCTCCTTGGTGCTCACATGGCACAGGTGCAGCCGTGCGCCGTAGTACTCGCACAGGTGCAGGTTGCGCACCGTTTCCAGATTTTCGGCCAGGCGATAATCCCACTTGGAGATTTCCATGTCCTCTGCATGGCTCATAAGTACCAGATTCCGCTGGGCGCAGATGGCAAACGCCTTGGCCATCACCTCGTTGTTCTGCACGCCCTTGCCGTCCTCGGTAATAAACCGCAGGTCCTCCGGCAGGGTCTTGAGATGGTCCAGGCTTTTTCCGTCAAAGCCCTCGGTGATGGAAACAGTCTGCAAGGCGCCGCACACGCCCAAACGCTCGGCCTCGTCCATTACCTGGTGTGCCTGCTGAGCGGTGGAGCACACCGGCTTGGTGTTGGGCATCAGGGTTACAAAGGTGTAGCCGCCTGCCGCTGCGGATGCGCTGCCGCTGGCAATATCCTCCTTGTACTCAAAACCGGGGGTGCGCCAGTGGCAATGCAGGTCGATGAAGCCGGGCAGCAGCGTGCGGCCTGCCGCATCAATCACCTCGTGACCATGAGCGGGCATATCCTGCAAAATGCCTGCAATCTTGCCTCCCTCAACCAGCACATCCACCTGGGTGCCGTCGCTGAGTTTTGCGTTTTTGATAAGCATAAGTCCTGCCTCCTTTTCTGAAAAAAACTCAAAAAAAATGACTCTCCCCAACGGGAAAAGTCAAACAATGAGCCCTTGTAAAAAAAGAATGGGAAACAGACCCGCCAGTGCGGGGATGGAGTTGCAAATGCTATGCTTCATCATGGGGGCCTGTCCTCCTGTTCCTGCAATTTCAACTTAAATCGTCTGATTGTACCACGGATTTTATCCTCTGTCAAGAGCCGTGTTCTGATATAGTACATCCCCCAGCCCTGGCAGCAAGCCGCCGGGCCGGGGGATGCAATGAAATTACAATCGATTTGCAACAGAACTGCGCACCAGCGCACGCTTGAGGCGAGCCTGAGCCAGCTCGATGTCATGGGCTGAAGCCTGGGCATCCTCCAGCACCTGGTGGGCTCGCTGGCTGGAACGCTCTGCCCGCTCCCGGTCAATGTCCTCCGCCCATTCAAAGGTGGTGGCCACCAGGCGCACCTGGCCCTGCCGTACCGTGAGCAAACCGCCAATGCAGGCAGCCCGGCGCACCGTGCCGTCGGCTGTGGTCACACGGGCCTCGCCCATGCCCAATGCGGTGATATAGTCGCAGTGGCGGGGCAGAATGCACACATCCCCCGCAATGGTGCGGCACAGCACACGCTGGGCCTGGCCATCGTACACAGCCCCCTCTGGGGTCACGATTTGCAGCGGGAAGGTACTCATACTGCGCCTCCCTGTTTTGCCTTTTCCACCACCTCGTCAATGGTGCCGGCAAACAGAAACGCAGATTCCGGCAGCTGGTCGTGGCGGCCTTCCAAAATTTCTTTAAAGCCTCGGATGGTCTCCTGCAGGGGCACATAGCGGCCTTCCATGCCGGTGAACTGCTCGGCCACGGTAAAGGGCTGGCTGAGGAAACGCTGAATCTTACGGGCCCGGCTTACGGTCACCTTGTCCTCCTCGCTCAACTCATCCATACCCATGATGGCAATGATGTCCTGCAATTCCTTGTAGCGCTGCAATACCTGCTGCACCTGACGGGCCACCTGGTAATGCTCCTGGCCCACTACTTCGGGAGACAGGATACGGCTGGTGGAATCCAGCGGGTCCACTGCAGGGTAGATGCCCAGCGACGCAATGTTACGGCTCAGAACCGTGGTTGCATCCAGGTGGGCAAAGGTGGTGGCCGGTGCCGGGTCGGTCAGGTCGTCGGCGGGCACATACACAGCCTGCACGCTGGTGATGGAACCGTGGGAGGTGGAGGTAATACGCTCCTGCAAAGCACCCATCTCGGTGGCCAGGGTGGGCTGGTAGCCTACGGCGCTGGGCATACGGCCCAGCAGAGCCGATACCTCGCTGCCTGCCTGGGTAAACCGGAAGATGTTGTCAATGAACAGCAGCACATCCTGATGCTGCTGATCCCGGAAGTATTCCGCCATGGTCAAACCACTCAGGGCAACCCGCATACGGGCTCCCGGCGGCTCGTTCATCTGACCATAGACAAGGGCGGTCTTGTTCAGAACGCCGCTCTCCTTCATTTCGTTGTACAGGTCGTTGCCTTCACGGGTGCGTTCACCTACACCGGTAAACACCGAAAGGCCGCCGTGCTGTTTTGCCACATTGTTAATCAGCTCCATAATCAGCACGGTTTTGCCCACGCCGGCGCCGCCAAACAGGCCGATTTTACCGCCCTTGGCGTAGGGGCACAGCAGGTCTACCACCTTAATGCCGGTTTCCAGAATTTCGGTGGTGTTCTGCTGCTCATCGTAGGCAGGGGCGTTGCGGTGGATGGGCCAGCGCTCCGCCGTCTGGGGGGCAGGCTGTTCGTCCACCGGCTCACCCAGCAGGTTAAAGATGCGGCCCAGGCACTCCTCGCCCACCGGCACGGTAATGGGGCGGCCGGTATCCACTGCACGGGTGCCGCGCACCAGACCATCGGTGCTGCTCATGGCAATGCAGCGGGCCACATTGTCGCCAATGTGCTGGGCCACTTCCACCACCAGCTTGTGCTCTCCTTCGCCCACTTCCACCGCATTCAGCAAATCCGGCAGCTGCCCTTCGGCAAATTGAATGTCCAGCACCGGGCCGATGACCTGGCTCACGGTGCCCACATGGTTTTTAGACATGGATGGTTCTCCTTTTATCAAGCTACACAGGGCCGGGTTATTCCTCGGCACCTGCCACGATTTCGGTGATTTCCTGAGTAATGGCCGCCTGTCGTGCCCGGTTGTAATGCAGGCTCAAATCCTCAATCATCTCCTGGGCATTCTTGCTGGCAGCATCCATGGTGGTACGGCGTGCGCCCAGCTCGCTGGCCACACTCTCGCACAATGCACCATACACCAGCCCTGCCAGATACTCCGGCACAATGGCGTTGTAGACGCTTTCGCAGTCCGGCTCATACAGGGTGAGGGAACGGGCTTTGCCGCCGGGCTGGGGCCGCTGCGCCTTTAGGGGCAGCAATTCCAGCACAGCAGGCTGCTGGCTGAGCATGGAAACAAAGTTGGTGTACACCAACCGCACCTGCCCAAACTCGCCGGCGCAAAAACCCTCGGCCAGCCGCCGGGCCACCGCAAAGCAGCCGCTCATCTGCATGGAGCCCGCCAGCTCGTATGCCTGGCTTACCAGCGGCTTGCCGGTGCGCTGGGCGTATTCCAGGGCCTTTTTGCCCACGGGCAGCAGGCAGATATCCCGTCCCTGGCTGTCCTCCTCCAGGCAGCGGAACACATTGGCATTGTAGCCGCCTGCAAGGCCACGGTCACCTGCAATCACCACATAGCACACCCGCTGGCTGGCGTTGGGCCGCAGGTAGGGAGAAGCCAGCTCCAGGTTGGAGGCGGAAATATCGCTCAGCGCCTGGTACAGCACCGAAAAATAGGGACGGCTCTGTTCCACCCGCTCCCTGGCTCTGCGCAGCTTGGAAGAAGCCACCAGTTCCATGGCTTTGGTGATCTGCATGGTACTTTCCACGCTTTTGATGCGCAGCTTGATGTCCTTCATGGATGCACCTGCCATCCTGTGCTCCCTCCTTTTACTGGTTCAAAAATTGTTTAGTATACTGGGTCAGGGCCTGCTTGAGGGCCTCCTCAGTCTCTGCATCCAGGGTTTTGGTGGTGCGCAAAGCCTCCAGAACCGGAGCAGCGCTGGCCTCCATATACCGGTACAAACCGCTCTCGTAGCGTTTTACCTGGTGGACCTCCACCTCATTCAGGTAGCCCTTGGTTACTGCATACAAAATGCACACCTGCTGCTCCATGGAAACAGGGCAGCCTGCATCCTGGCACAGCACCGCCACAATGCGCTCACCCAGTGCAAGGCGGGCCTTGGTGTCGGCGTCCAGGTCACTGCCAAACTGGGCAAAGCTCTGGAGCTCCCGGTACTGGCTGTAAACCAGCTTGAGGGTACCGGCTACCTTCTTCATGGCCTTGGTCTGGGCTGCACCGCCTACACGGCTTACCGAGATACCCGGGTTTACGGCGGGCATAATGCCGGAATGGAACAGCTCGCTCTCCAAAAAGATTTGTCCATCGGTGATGGAAATCACATTGGTGGGAATGTAAGCCGAAACATCGCCTGCCTGGGTTTCAATAATGGGCAGAGCGGTCAGGCTGCCGCCGCCCTGTGCTTCGGACAGACGGGCTGCACGCTCCAGCAAACGGCTGTGGAGATAGAATACATCGCCGGGGTAAGCTTCGCGTCCCGGCGGACGGCGAATCAGCAAGCTCAGGGCACGGTAGGCCACTGCGTGCTTGGAAAGATCGTCGTACACCACCAGTACATCCTTACCCTGGGCCATAAAGTATTCGCCCATGGCGCAGCCCGCATAGGGGGCAATGTACTGGAGGGGAGCCAGCTCGCTGGCGCCGGCACTCACCACGATGGTGTAGTCCATGGCCCCGTGCTGGGTCAGGGTGTTCACCAGATGGGCTACGGTGCTCTGCTTCTGGCCAATGGCCACATAGATGCAGATCACCCCGGTACCCTTCTGGTTCAGGATGGTATCGGTGGCGATGGTGGTTTTGCCGGTCTGGCGGTCACCAATAATCAGCTCACGCTGACCACGACCGATGGGAATCATGCTATCGATGGCCTTAATGCCGGTCTGCAAGGGCACGGAAACGCTCTTGCGCTGCAAAATGCCGGGAGCAGGGGCTTCGATAGGCCGCCACTCCTGGGCCTGAATAGGCCCGTTGCCATCAATGGGCTGGCCCATTGCGTTTACCACACGGCCAATGAGCTGCTCGCCCACCGGCACGCTCACCATCTTGCCGGTACGCTTTACCAGGCTGCCTTCCCGGATGCCCACATCCGTGCCCAGCATAACGATGGATACGGCGTTTTCTTCCAGGTTCTGTGCCATGCCGTACTGGCCGTTTTCAAACTCCACCAGCTCACCGCTCATGCAATGGTCCAGTCCGGTAGCCCGGGCGATGCCGTCACCCACCAGAATTACGGTGCCGGTTTCGCTTTGTTCAATGGCATTTTCGTAGTGTTTGATCTGGGCTTTAATTACCTTGGTCAATTCTTCCGGTTTAAACTGCATTGTTTCACCTTCTCACTCAAAACGAAGCAGGCTGGGCCAGCAAACTGCGCAGCTGGGCAAGCCGGGCCTGCACCGTGCCATCCAGCTGACGGCCATCCAAATCCAGCCGCACACCGCCCAGGCAGTCCTCCTCCACCCGGTTGGTCAGATACACGGTTTTGCCGGTCATCTGCTCCAGCTTTTGGGTCAAAGCCTGTTGCTGCTGCTGGGTCATGGGTACAGCGCTAACAGCCACTGCCCGCAAAATCCCCTGCTCCTGGTCATACAATCGGCGGTACTCCAGCCAGCAGCCATGCAGGCTGTCCACGGCTGCCGCCTGGGTCATTAACTTCAATACATTCAGCAGGTAGCCGTGTACCTGCTGGCCAAAGGCCTGCTGCACCAGCTCCATGCGCTCCTTTTTGGGCAGGCTGGGCAGGTTCAGCAGCCGGATGTAGGCCGGGTTTTCTGCCAGAACCTTATCAACGCCTTCCAGCTGCTCCAACAGCAGATGGGTCAGCCCTTCCTCGGCGGCCAGCTGATACAAAGCAGCGCCGTATGCCTTCGCCTGGCGGCTCATGAGGCATCCCCCACCTTTTCGATAAATTCGTCAATCAGCTGCTGGTGAACGCTGGCATCCAGCTCCTTTTCCACCACCTTGCCGGCGATTTCCACCGCCATGCCGCCGATTTCCTGTTTTGCACTGGTGAGTGCCTGAATCCGCTGGCGCTCAATCTCGCTGCTGGCCTGCTGCTTCATGCGCACGGCCTCCTGCCGGGCATTCTGCACAAGCTCCTGAGCCTGGGCCTGGGCGGTACGCTGGGCCTGCTCCACAATTTCCTGGGCACGGCGGTCTGCGCCAGCCAGCCGGCTTTCGCAGTCTGCCTTGGCCTGGTCTGCCTTCTGCTGGCTTTCACGGGCCTGCTCCAACAGCTGATTGCTCTGCTGCTGGCGCTGCTCAATCACCTTCTGCACCGGCACAAACAAAAAGTGCTTTACCAAAAGGGTCAAAATCAGCAGGTTGCCCAGCTGAAACACAAAGTCCCAGGGTGCCAGGCTCACCAAATCCTTAAACTGTTCCACGGTTTGCTCCCCCTTTCCGGGTTCCGGGCCGCTTACAGCATGCCAATGAACATACGGGGTGCTGCAAAGATCAGCAGCAGACCGGTTACAAAGCCGTAGATACCGGTGGTCTCGGCAATGGCACAGCCCAGCAGCATGGTGCTGGTTACATCGCCCTTGCACTCGGGCTGGCGGCCAATGGCAGCACAGGCCTGGCCAACTGCATAACCTTCACCGATACCAGGGCCCACACCAGAAATCAGAGCAAGACCTGCACCAATGGCACAACCGGCCAAAACAATCGCTTTATCCAACATAACTTAAATCCTCCTGCTAGTTGTTTTAATCAAAATGTTGTTCCCAGCCAGATCAGCCGGGAAGATTCAAACCAGCTGCAAAACGCCGCCAGTGTTGGCAAAAGAAAGGTCAGGCTTCGTCTGCCTGGGCTGCATTTGCAATATACAGCATGGTAAGCATACAAAAGATGAACGCCTGCATAAAGCTGCCGAACAAATCAAAGTAGACGGACAGCACCGCCGGGATACCCAGCTGAAACAGCGGAATCTGGCTCAGAACATCGCCCAGCACGCCGGGCAGCAACCCGAACACCGCCTGGCTCAGCACCGAAAGGCCTGCATACAGCAGTGTGCTGATTACACTGCCGGACACAATATTGCCAAAATGACGGAACGCCATGGAAATGGGGGTTGCCAGTTCGCTGATGATGTTAAAGGGTGTAAACACGGGAATGGGGGTGGTAAATCCCTTGAGATAACCGCCCACACCGTTGGTTTTGATTTTGGTGTAGGTAATCATGCAGAACACCAGCACCGCCCAGGACAGCTCGGTGGAAAGATCCGCCGTAGCCGGAAAGGCTCCCACCAGGCTGGTAAGGCTGCAAAAAGCCGAAAGGCTGAACAGTGCGCCAATAAACGGCGCAAAATGGCGGTAGTGCTCACCCATGTTGGTGTTCACAAAATTTTGGCAGGTAGTTACCAAAAGCTCCGCCACCGCCTGGCGTTTGCCAATGTTTTCTACCTTCAGGCCACGGGTCAGCCAGATGCACAGGCCGGTAATAATGGCCATCACCACCCAGGCGTTCACCAGGCTGGCACTGATGGGTATCCCCCCAAAGATAGGTATGGTGCCATAAATTTGAGCACCATTGATGCTGATTTCCATGGTAGGTTCCTTCCCCCTTTTTGAATGAAATTGTTTTGCAAAATCCAGGTTGTTACTGCTGCGGGGTATCTTCCCTCTGCTGGGCTTTATAGTGCCCGGTAAGCTGCATCAGGGCAATGGTCACACGGGGCATCAGCAGCGGAATCAGGGCTGCTACCCAGTTCAGCGCCGGCACCGAAATGGCCACAATCAGCCACACCACCAGCAGCAGCATCCGCACATTGTACGAAAACTGCATCCATTTGCGGCCCCGCTCCTCATCTTCACCCTGGGCCACCTTTTGGACAGTAAGGCCCAGCAAAAAGAAGTTCAGCACCGCCAAAATGCCGCCCAGCACACCGCTGAACACCACCCAAAGGCTAAGTTTATGCAGCAAAGCAAACACAGCCAGCATAAGAACCACACCCACAGCGGTGCCCTCTGCAATGTGCAGGGTCTCCTGTTTTACAGCAGGCGAAAGCTTCATTCTTGTTTTCTCTCCTTTCGTTTTTTCATGTGTGCCGGTTAAAGGCAGTGGGCGCCTGTGCCTGCTCCTTGCGGGCCCGGCGCTGCATCATCTGCCAAAAACCCAGGGCCGAAGCGGCCGAAGCCCCCAGCCCCACTAGCAGGGCAATTACCATGCCCCAGGCGGGTGCCTGCCAGTGTTCCACCATCCAGTTCCAGCCCAGTGCACACAAAATAGGCGGCGCCGTCAGCGATATTCCCAGCTGGGTAAGCCAGGCTGCATTCTGCAAGGTTTTCATCCAATGTGTCATTTCAAAACCCCTTTCCCGGCAGCAAAGCTCTGATTTATGGCACTGTATTTTAAAACATTTTGATTTTATTATAACAAATCACCCTGCCCTGCGCAAGCGACGCAACAACAATATATTGTGGTATTTGCACAATATACCCCCCGCAAAACCACACTATATTTATTTACCTATTTATAATACCCCCGGAGGATTTCTATTTGCAGAATTTTCAACTGAATTTATCGTCAACCTGTAACAAAATCCTTGTTTTTTATCCCTTCTTGTTAAATCCTGTGTTATGTGCTATACTTTTAGGGTATCTGTGCCATGTTCAGGCTTGGCGCAGTCTGCTTGTAACAAATCGAGGTTCAGGTGTCGGGTGCGCTGCACCCGGTGAAAAGGGAAACGGGTGCAACACCCGTGCGGGACCGCCGCCGTAAGGGGGAAGCGCCCGGCCAGATGCCACTGCACTGCCATGTGTGGGAAGGCGGCCGCTGCGCAATCGTACCCCAAGCCGGAAGACCTGCCTAACCTTGTATGCCGGTCTTTCATCGGCACCCCTGGCAGCGGACGGACCAAACGCAGCAAGGGCACACCCACACACTGAGGCCATTTTCAGGCATTCGGTGCTGTTTTTGTGGGCGTTTGCTCTTTGCGTATTGCTGTTTTGTCCGGCCGGGCAAAGCAGTTTTTTTATGTCCAAAACGGGTTTCCCGTTTGGTATAAACGCAGAATTTTTATTGTAAGGAGTATTGTTTTTTATGAAAAAAGTAGTTTCTTTTCTGCTGAGTCTGACCTTGGCGTTCAGTCTTGCAGCCTGTTCTTCCCCCGCTTCTGGCAGCACTTCTGCTGGCGATTCCTCCTCTGCTTCCGCCAGCGTTTCCAGCTCTTCCCAGCAGGATGCTGTTCAGGCCAAGCCCACCACCGACCGCAGCGGTGCTTCCATCACCCTGCCGGATTCTGTAGGCACCATCATCTCCATGGCTCCCTCCATCACCCAGACCCTGCTGGACCTGGGCTGTGGTGACGCCATCATTGCCACCGATGTTCACAGTGCCAAGCTGGAGGGTGTAACCGAAGGTCTGCCCGCTTTTGAGATGATGACCCCCGATGCCGAGCAGATGGCCGCCCTCAACCCCGATGTAGTATTTGTATCCTCCATCAGCTCTCGTGACGGCACCAATCCCTTCCAGCCCCTCATCGACCTGGGCATCAGCGTTGTATGCATTCCCACCAGCGCTACCATCGACGATATTTACGAGGATATTTCCTTTATTGGCCAAGTAATGGGCCGCACCCAGGAGGCTGACGCTGTGAATGCCAACCTGCGCAGCCAGCTGGAAGAAATTGCTCAGCTGGCCGCCAGCGTACCCGAAAAGAAAACCGTATACTTTGAAATCTCTCCCGCTCCCTACGCTTACAGCACTGGCACCGGCACCTACCTGGACGAGATGATTCAGCTGGTAGGCGGCATTAACATCCTGGCCACTGCCGACGGTGAAGGCGGCTGGATGAGCGTTGACCCCGAGATTGTTGTGGACGCAAACCCCGATGTAATCTTCACCAATGTTCCCGGTGAGGGCGTTGTGGACGAAATCAAGAACCGTGACGGTTGGAATGAGGTAACTGCTGTAAAGAACGGCGATATCTACCTGATCGACAACAACGCATCCTCTCTGCCCAACGAGAACATCGTCATTGCTCTGTGGGAGATGGGCCAGGCTCTCTACCCTGATGTGTTCGTGAAGTAATGAGCAAACAAACTTGTAAACTGATGCTGCTGGGGCTTATTGCCCTGGCAGCTCTTGTTATTGGTATCGGTATTGGCAGCGTGGCAGTGGCTCCCGACCAGCTGATTGCGGTACTCTGCAACAAACTGTGGGGCACTCCGCTGCCTCAGGAAATGCCTGCTGTGCTCCCTGGCCTTGTGTGGAACATCCGCCTGCCCCGGGTGCTGCTGGCCTTTTTCGTGGGAGCAGCCCTTTCTGTGAGCGGTACCGTGATGCAGTCCCTGCTGCAAAATCCGCTGGCCTCCTCTTACGGTCTGGGTGTATCCGCTGGTGCCGGTCTGGCCGTGGCCGTCTGCATGGTGGTGGGCCTTACCGAAAGCACCACCTCCTCCTGGTTTCTTCTCCCGCTGATCTGCCTGGCTGCCGGTCTTGGCACCATGGTGCTGGTTCTCAGCATCTCCCAAAGTGTGGACCAGGGTTTTTCCAACCAAACCATTGTGCTCATTGGTATGGTGATATCGCTGTTTCTTTCTGCCCTTATGTCCACCCTGGCAAATGCTGCGCCGGAGTATACCCAGCGTATTATGTCCTGGCAGCTGGGCAGCTTTTCCATGAAAACCTGGGCCCAGCTGGCCCCAGTGGTTCCCATTACGGTGGCCTGCTGTCTGGTTTTGTGGCGTTATTCCCACGAACTGGACCTGCTCAGCTTTGGCGACCATCAAGCCGCTGCTCTGGGGCTGGAACACCGGCGCATTAAATGGCTGTCGGTGGTGCTGGTTGCCATGCTTACCGGCACCGCTGTGGCCTTTGTGGGCATCATCGGCTTTGTGGATTTGGTGGTGCCTCACATTGTGCGAAGGCTGTTTGGGCCGGCGCATCGCTTCCTAATTCCCGGATGTGCCCTGTTTGGCGGAGCCTTTATGGTTCTTTGCGACCTTGCCGCAAGAACGCTGATTTCTCCCTCCGAAATTCCCATTGGTTCCATCACCGCCCTGCTGGGCGCTCCATTCTTTTTGTATATCTATTTTGCCAGCCGAAAGAAGGTGTAATGCCCGTGTCCAATCCCCTGTTTCAAGCCAATCACATTACCTGCGGGTATGGCACCCAGCCGGTGGTGCAGGATGTTTCCTTTTCCGTCCAGCCCGGTGAAATGCTGTGCATTCTGGGTTCAAACGGTTGCGGCAAAAGCACCTTGCTGAAAGCGGCGGCGGGTTTGTTGCCCTGCTCTGGGCAGGTTCTGGCCCTGGGCCAGGATTTCTTATCCCTGGAGCGTCGGCAGGCTGCCCGTACCCTTGCCTTCCTCAGCCAGCAAAGCAGCCCTGCCTTCGGTTATACCGTGGAGCAAACCGTTGCCATGGGCCGGTACGCACACCGCCCCAAGGGGCTTTTTCAGGGCCAAACCGCCCAGGACGCCGCTCTGGTAAAGCAGGCACTGGAGCAAACCGGTCTGTGGGAACTGCGTCACCGCACCATCACACAGCTTTCCGGCGGCCAGCTTCAGCGGGTATTTCTGGCCCGTGTTTTTGCCCAGGACCCCCGCATCATTCTTTTGGATGAACCCACAAACCACCTGGATTTAAAATACCAGCTGGATTTAATGCAGCATCTGCGCCGCTGGCTGGAGGGCCCGGACCGCTGTGTGGTGGGTGTACTCCACGATTTGAATTTAGCCCTGCATTTTGCCGATTCTCTGCTGCTGATGGAACAAGGAAAGGCACTTTGCCAAAGCCCCGTTCAGCAGCTGGATTTAACCCTGCTCAACCAGGTTTACGGAATGGATGTACACAATTATATGCAAACCGTAAGCCAGCGATGGAGGTAACGCCCATGTCTGCCCTGTACAGAAGCCCTTACGAGGCTTATCCCTTTTTATCCGATGACACAAACGACCTGCGCTGTGATTTTGAGCTGCTTACCGATGAACTGGCAAGCCGTACCGGGTTGCTCCACTCCCTGATTCCCGGCAGCCCTTATCAAGAATCTTTGCTGCGTGTGTGTGAACTGATTTACCACGCCAACCCCACTCTGCGCACCCGCTTTACCATCACCTCCCAGGAGATGGACTGGTTTGTTCACCTCACCCATCAGCTTGAGCAGCAGGCCGCAGGCCGCTGCCGCCGGTTTGTTCTTACTCAGGGCTGTACTGCCGCTTGCGAAGCCCACATTCTCCGGGTACAAAGCAAAAGCCTTGTGCGCCTTTTGTACCGCCATGCCCAGCAGGGCCATTCGGTTCCCAATGAATTGATGGACTTTGCAAATCTCCTTTCCGGATTTTTCTTTGCCCTGGCCCTCGTCCTGAACCAGGAAAGCGGCACGCCAGAAATCGAGTATACCAGTCGAAACTATTAATCTGCTGGGCAGTCACTCTCACACCCTGGATTTTGGGCTTGGTGGAGTTTCTATAACCTTTCCCAAAACTAGCCAGTGTAGAAGCCCCACCTTGCTTTGCCAGCCAGTGCACAGCTTCCAGGTACCCCAGAGAGTTTGATTGCGCATTGCACTCCCGGCAAAATGTGCAGGTGTTTTCCCCTTTGGGCCATCCCCTTGTTATAGGGTTTGGCCTATTTTCTTTCCTCTCTTACACCGAAACACTATTTTAGCCGTTTTAAATTCTAACTCCCCGCTGCCAAAGTGCCAAAGGCAGCGGGGAGTTTTTTTCATTCTTCCCCCACAAGAAACCACTCAGCCCCTTTGCAAAGGCTCTGTGGCCCTTTGTGAGGTTTTTTAATGCCAATAGACTCCTACCCTTAGAATGCTGGTTCATTCGTAATACAGGCTATTTTTAAGGGCTGTATGCCTATGGTCTATGCTCCTGTAAAAATCCTGGAGAGTTTGCAAGCAAGAATCCCGCTGTAAAAATCAATAACCCACCTCGTCTTGGCCGCAACTTTATGGGTAAGCAGCGAAGACCTTGTGTTCCTTTCCATTCAGTGATTCAATTCTTTAAACAAATCAATTTTATCTTTTAAATCATAAAGTGAATCTCTACTTTGCTCCCAAAAAATTCTTGCTTGTTCCTGATAGCTTAGCGTTCCCTCCCTGTAATATAGGTATAACATCCTCTGTGCTGTGATTCTTATTTCAGCGGCGTTCTATTCATTTTTGAGCTGTCACAAAATTCAACTGCCATAAATCCTGCCGGATTTTCTAATTGATTGTCACCCAGCAAGCAGTCCCAGATGTGAAAAAAACCTAAGCATATCAAACTTCTCTTTCCCTTCAGTTACCTCCACCTTTATTGATTTCTTCATTGCCTTTATTATTTTCTCAGCCATTACATTTTCTAGCCCTAGCACAGGAAATATCTTTTTCTGTCTGACTGTTGCATTGTTTCTGAAGTTTTCAAAACAGCAACCGCAAATCCCTGCATGTTTGCATCATCGGCACAAGTCTTTTTTCATCCGCCCAACCATTGCATGGTTTTCTTCATATAAAAAAGCGAACACCAAATGGGTGTTCGCTTTCATTAATCCACTTTTAAGGGTAGATTCAGCTAGTTTTGCATCGCTTCTACTGCTTCGATTTTTCATCAAATCTGGCAGCTTTCCTTTCCTCGATAACCTTGATAGATTCTGGAAACGCATCAATGTTTTCATCTGAGCTGAAAGTGTTTATTATTTAATCTTGGTTTTGCAAAACCATTACAGCTACAGCTCAGCCGCTTCTGGTCTCAGCATCTGAGCCGCTGTCCCGGTTGCAGCGTGTCGCACCCACTTCGCACACACAGTGTGCTCCCATTGCTCTGCGCTGCTGCCCAGTCCGCTCCAGTTCGCTGTATCCGCCACTGGCGGCGCTCACCTTCAGGGCACCCAGAATCCGTTGAATCACCCAAAATCCGCATCAGTTTTCTTATAAAAAGTCTGAATCTTTCAAAATCATAGCGGCAAAGAAAAAAGAGCACCCGATTGGGTGCTCTTTCGTGGTGCACTTCCAGGGACTCGAACCCTGGGCCCGCTGATTAAGAGTCAGCTGCTCTACCAACTGAGCTAGAAGTGCTTATTAGAAAGAGAAAAGCCGGCACCTACCTATTTTCCCAGGTCGTTTCCAACCAAGTATTTTCGGCACAACAGAGCTTAACTACTGTGTTCGGAATGGGAACAGGTGGGACCTCTGCGTCATCGGCACCGGCCGTTGTACATGAAAGCTTTCTTGCTTTC
>CALWNE010000006.1 GCA_944382705.1 uncultured Allofournierella sp. | reverse complement strand
TCGCCAATGCCGCACTCGTTGTTTTCGTCGTGGGCTTTGAACTTAACAGTGCGCTTCAGGATCTTCTTGTAAAGGGGGTGCTGCACGCTGTCTTTCACGGCAACCACGATGGTCTTATCCATCTTGTTGGACACAACGGTGCCCACACGGGTCTTTCTCAAATTGCGTTCCATCGTTTAACCTCCTTTACGCTTTCTCTGCCAGGACAGTCAGCACACGAGCGATGTCCCGCTTTACGGCCTCGATGCGGCCGGGGTTTTCCAGCTGGTTGATGGCGTGCTGAAAACGCAGGTTGAACAGCTCTTCCTTCAGCTCAGCCAGTTTCTTATTCAGATCGGCAGCGGACATGCCACGCAGTTCTGCAGCTTTCATGCGTTACCACCCTCCTCTACTACATTCTCTTCGCGCTTCACGAACTTGCACTTAACAGGCAGCTTGTGCATAGCCAGACGCATAGCTTCGCGAGCGATTTCCTCGTTCACATCGGCCAGCTCAAACATTACGCGGCCGGGCTTAACAACAGCCACCCAGTACTCAGGTGCACCCTTACCGGAACCCATACGAGTACCAGCGGGCTTCTGGGTAACAGGCTTATCGGGGAAGATTTTGATCCAAACCTTACCACCACGCTTGATGTAACGAGTCATGGCGATACGGGCAGCCTCGATCTGGCGAGAATCGATCCAGCCGGGCTCCAGAGCAACAAGACCATACTGGCCCTGGTTTACAGTGTTGCCGCGCATGGCCTTACCGGTCATACGACCACGATGCACACGGCGGTATTTAACGCGCTTAGGCAGTAACATTACTTGTTGCCTCCTTCCTTACGGGATGCGGGCTTGGAACCCTTCAGAACCTCGCCCTTGTAGATCCACACCTTAACGCCGATACGGCCGTAGGTGGTAGCAGCCTCAGCAAAGCCGTAGTCGATGTCGGCACGCAGGGTCTGCAGGGGGATGGTACCCTCATGGTAGCTCTCGGTACGAGCGATGTCAGCACCGCCCAGACGACCGGAAACCTGAGTCTTGATACCCTTGGCACCACGCTGCATAGCACGGCCCATGCACTGCTTCATAGCGCGACGGAAGCCGATGCGGCGCTCCAGCTGAGCAGCGATGTTCTCAGCAACCAGCTGAGCGTTGGTGTCCATGTTCTTAACTTCAACGATGTTCACATTGACAGACTTGCCGGTCATCTTAGCCAGCTGCTCCTGCAGCTTGGTGATCTCGCTGCCGCCCTTGCCGATAACCATACCGGGCTTAGCGCAGTAGATGCTGACCTTCAGCTTGGGAGCGCCGGACTGGTTGTCAACGGTACGCTCGATCTCAATCTTGGGAACACCAGCGCCGTACAGCTGCTTTTTCAGCACCTTACGGATCTTGTAGTCCTCTACCAGGGTGTCGCCGAATTCCTTCTTGGAAGTAAACCAGCGGCTGTCCCAATCTTTAATTACACCCACGCGGATGCCGTGGGGATTGACTTTCTGGCCCATCGTGTTTACCTCCTTACTCTTTCTCTTTCAGAACCACGGTAACATGGCTGGTACGCTTCAGCACACGGTATGCGCGGCCCTGTGCGCGGGGACGAATGCGCTTCAGGGTGGGGCCGGGGGTGACAAAGCACTCGGCCACATACAGGCTGTTTTTATCCATGTTGTGGTTGTTTTCCGCATTAGCGGCAGCAGACTTCACCAGCTTCAGAAGGGGCTCGCAAGCGGCCTTCGGGGTGTACTGCAGAATCGCCAGCGCCTTCTCCAGAGGCTGGTTGCGGATCAGATCCAGAACAACCGAAACCTTGCGGGGGCTGATGCGGGCGTATCTAAGATGTGCCCTAGCTTCCATTGCTTTACTCCTCCTTTTAATTACTTACCGGTCTTGGAACCAGCATGACCTTTGAAGGTACGGGTGGGGGCAAACTCGCCCAGCTTGTGACCAACCATATCCTCGGTTACATAAACAGGCACATGCTTGCGGCCGTCATGCACAGCAAAGGTGTGACCGACAAAGTCAGGGAAAATGGTGGAGGAGCGGCTCCAGGTTTTGAGAACCCGCTTCTCACCGGCGGCGTTCATCTCCTGAACACGCTTCAGCAGAACAGGCAGGACATAAGGTCCCTTTTTCAGACTTCTACCCATGTTCGTTCTCCTCTCTTAACCGTTCGCACGCTTGACAATAAACTTGTCAGAGCGGTTGTGATTCTTACGGGTCTTGTAACCCATAGCAGGCTTGCCCCAGGGGGTAACAGGGCCGGGACGGCCAACGGGGCTCTTGCCTTCACCACCACCGTGGGGGTGGTCACAGGGGTTCATTACAGAACCACGAACGGTGGGACGCCAACCCATGTGACGCTTACGGCCGGCTTTACCCAGGTTCACATTTTCGTGATCCACGTTGCCAACCTGGCCAACGGTAGCGATGCAGTTCAGAGGGATGTTGCGCATCTCGCCGGAGGGCAGACGAACCAGAGCGTAGCCGTTCTCTTTCGCCATCAGCTGAGCCATGTTGCCGGCACTGCGTACCAGCTGGCCGCCCTTACCGGGGTACAGCTCGATGTTGTGAATGGTGGTACCAACGGGAATGTTGGCAAAGGGCAGAGCGTTGCCGGGCTTAATGTCGGCGTTGGGGCCAGCCATGATTACATCGCCAACCTTCAGGCCTTCGGGAGCCAGGATGTAACGCTTCTCACCGTCCTCGTACTGTACCAGAGCGATGTGAGCAGAACGGTTAGGATCGTACTCCAGGGTCTTAACAGTAGCGGGAATGTCGAACTTGTTGCGCTTGAAGTCAATCACACGGTACTTGGTGCGATTGCCGCCGCCATGATGGCGAACGGTGATGCGGCCGGTGTTATTGCGGCCAGCAGCCTTTTTCATGGGCTCCAGCAGGCTACGCTCGGGGGCCACTTTGCTCAGCACGCTGTAATCAGTTACAGTCATACCACGGCGGCCCGGGGTAGTCGGCTTATACTTTTTGATAACCATTGCGATTCTCCTTTTATACTTATGAATTGTTATCGGGGTCATATCCCCATACATGAGCCTTGCTCAGGCTCACACTGCAAGAGATGCAGTGGTTAGATCATGCTCTCAAAGAACTCGATGCCCTTGCTGCCCTCTTTCAGGGTAACAACAGCCTTCTTCTTTGCAGCGGTGTAACCGCCGTGCAGACCCTGGCGGCGGTAGCGGCCACGCACATTGATGGTGTTGACCTTCTCTACCTGTACGCCAAACAGCTTCTCAACTGCCTTGGCGATTTCTACCTTGTTGGCATCCGTAGCTACCTGGAAGGTGTACTTCTTGGCAGCAACGCCCATCATAGAGTTCTCGGTAATGACAGGAGCCAGGATGATGTCTTGTGCAGTTTTCATTAGCCCAGAACCTCCTCAAGTTTCTTGGCTGCGTCTACGCTCACGATGAACTTGTCGGCGTTTACAACGTCGTAAGTGTTCACGCTGGTAGCCACAGTGGTCACCACGCCGGGGATGTTGGCAGCGCTCTTAACGAGCTTAGCGTCAACCACGGGGGTAACGATCAGAGCCTTCTTGCTGGCGCCCAGGGCGTTCAGCATGTTGACCACGGTCTTGGTCTTGTACTCGGCAACGGTCAGGTTGTCAACTACGATCATGTCGCCGGCAGCTGCCTTAGCGCTCAGAGCGCTCAGAACGGCCAGACGCTTCACCTTGCGGTTGATGCGGTAGCTGTAATCGCGGGGCTTGGGGCCCAGGGCAACGCCACCGTGAGTCCACTGGGGAGAACGGATGGAGCCCTGACGAGCGTGACCAGTACCCTTCTGACGCCAGGGCTTGCGGCCACCGCCGGAAACCTCGCTGCGGGTCTTGGTGCTCTGGGTGCCCTGACGCTGGTTGGCCAGGAAGTTGACCACAGCGGCATGAACAGCCTTCTCATTGGGGGTGATACCAAAGACGGCGTCGGAAAGCTCTACGGTGGAAACTTTCTTGCCGTTCATATCCAAAACGTCAAACTGTGCCATTGTGCTTTCCCTCCTTTACGCCTTCACGCTATCGCTGATGCAAACCACAGCGCCCTTGGGGCCGGGAACAGCGCCTTTGATAGCGATCAGATTATTTTCGGCGTCTACCTTAACGACGGTCAGGTTCTGAATGGTAACCCGCTCGGCGCCCAGGTGGCCAGGCAGTTTCTTGCCTTTGAATACGCGGCTGGGAGTGGAGCAGGAGCCCATGGAACCCGCATGACGGGCAACAGGGCCGGTGCCGTGGCTCTCGCGCAGGCGATGGCCATTCCAGCGCTTAATGGTGCCGGCGTAGCCCTTACCTTTGCTTACGCCAACTACGTCGATGTGGTCGCCAGCAGCGAACACATCAGCCTTCAGGATATCGCCCACATTTACGGAGCTGATATCAGCCAGGCGGAACTCGCGCAGGGTCTTCTTGGGGGCTACGTCAGCCTTAGCGAAGTGACCCTTGGCAGGCTTGTTAACACGCTTCACAGAGACATCGCCGAAGCCAAGCTGTACAGCCTGGTAGCCATCGCTCTCCACGGTCTTCTTCTGCACTACGGTGCAGGGGCCAGCCTCAATTACAGTTACGGGAACGACCTTGCCGCTCTCATCGAACAGTTGAGTCATGCCCAGCTTTTTGCCGATGATACCTTTTTGCATTTGTTTTTCCTCCATATAAGGTTATTGGTTGACACCTTGAGTAACTTAAGGCGCCAACATGACCTCTCCGTGCGCACAGCGCATCGAGTTTTGTGTGATGTCAGTCTTCCGTTCAGCAGTTGGCAGCTTGAAGCTGCCCTTACTTACCGAAGGCTGTTGCTCACAGCTTGATCTCGATGTCTACGCCAGCGGGGAGCTGCAGACCCATCAGGGCCTCAACCGTCTTGTTGGACGGCTTCAGAATGTCGATCAGACGCTTATGGGTGCGGCTCTCGAACTGCTCACGGCTGTCCTTGTACTTATGAACAGCGCGCAGGATGGTAACCACTTCCTTGTCGGTGGGGAGAGGAATGGGACCAGATACACGAGCGCCAGTGCGCTTAGCGGTCTCCACGATCTTCTCCGCAGCGGAATCGATCAGCTGATGATCGTAGCTCTGCAGACGAATTCTGATTTTCTCTTTGACTGCCATTTTTGTCGCCTCCTATGTTTATTTGGTGCCTAGGCGGCCGATCAATCACTAACACAGCGCCGGGTGTTTCACAATTTGGCACGATAAAAACCGGTGAACCGCCATGCAGTTTCCCCCGGATAATCTTCGGCAAATTGAGTTGGACATTGGTACGCCGCGCAGAATGCGACAGAGTACTTATCCCTTTGCTCTAAGTAATTGTTTCGCCCGGTTCTAGATCGGACATACTCCGCAGAAAAACCCGTCTAGCGACGGCAACCTCCTGCATCAACGCATATCGTGGCTTGCGCAGCTTGGTACACAAGCCATTTGCAGCCGAGACTCATTGTATCACACCCAATGGCCAGTTGCAAGGGCTTTTTGTAAAAAATTTAAAATTCTCAAAAAATTTTTCTCTCTTTTGCCAAAAACCCTCGTCCCATCTTTGGGACGAGGGTCTGATTCAAAAATGCATACCATGCTGCGTACTCTGGAAGGTCGTCCATGCCAGCGAAGCGAGCAGTACCATCATCAGGATACTGAATACCGTCCCCACTGCAACCAGAATCAGCTGCGCTCTGGCCCAGTTCCGCTTGGAGGCAGCCGTGCCGCCGCCAAAGCCCCAGATAATCAGCACCACCAGGTTCACCAGCGGAACGGCGCTCAGCAAAATGGACCAAACCCACTCCACGGTGGAAACAACGGTGCTTTCAGCTTCTGGCTCGGGCTTGCCGCTCTGGTACAAAGGCGCAGGCGCTGCCTGCTGGCTGTAAGAGTACGCCCCACCCTCCCCAGCAGTTTCCGTCTGCTGGGCTGGCGGTGTATCCTGCAAGGTGCCGCACAAAGGGCACACAGTTTCGTTTTCTTTCATGTAACGGCCACATTGTTTGCAATACATATTCCATTCCTCCTTTGTTTGGCACTTCCGCAGTCATACAGCTTACCCGTTGTGGCTGCCAGACTCCTTCAAGCGTTCTTCGATTCCGGGTTCGGGGGTTACATAGCCGGTTTCGTACTTTTCGTACAGCACCATGCCCGGCTTTAAATCGCCGGTTTTACGGATGTTGCGCACCTCGGTATAATCCACCGGTACCTTGGCCCCGCCATTCAGGCTGGAATGCACCACTGCCAGCATGGCGGCTTCATTCTGGGTGCTGAGGGGAATATCCCTGCCCTCGCTCATGACCACTGTATGGCTGCCAGGCGCATCCTTCACATGGAACCACATATCCTTGCCCCGTGCGGTGTGCAGGGTAAGCTTGTCGTTTTGCAGGTTGTTTCTGCCCACCAAGATCAGGAATCCGTCGCTGGAGCGATACCGGTAAAAATCCGCCGGCTTTTGTTTTTTATCCCTAATCTTATAATACTTCAAATACCCCTGACTTTTCAACTCTGCACGAATCTCGCCCAAAGCCTGTTCGCCGGTGGCGGTTTCCACCTCGTACAGCACGGTAGCCAGATAAGCAATCTCCCGCTCACCTTCCTCCAGAAGCTTGGCCAGCATCCGGGCCGCCGTCTGTTTCTTTTTGTATTCCTTGAAATACTTCTGGGCATTGGCGCTGGCATTCAGGCGAACATCCAGGGGAATCTGCACCGGTTGGCCATCGTAGTAGTTGGTAACCGTTACGGATTTTGCTCCCTTTTCCACGGCCCAAAGGTTTGCTTGCAGCAGTTCTCCGTACAAACGAAGGGTATCTGCCTTGCCGGTTTGCTGCAATTCTTCCCGACGGGCCGCCTGCTTGCGGATGGCCCTGTCATGAAGGTTGCGCACGGTTTTGGCCAGGTCCTTGCTTTTTTGGCGCAGGCGTTCCGCCCGGTCTTTTTGCGAGTAGTATCCCTCCAGCATCTGGCTGTAAGAATCGAAGGAGCGCAGCCGCCCCTCACCGTATTGTGTGAGAGGTAAAAAACTGAACTCCACCGGTTTGCCGGTTTCATCCGCAGCCAGCCAGGGCGTTCCGCCCTGTGCAAACTCCTGCTGCACCTGCTCAATCACCCCTGTCAGGGCACTCTTTTGTGCATCGGTCAGAGAATCCGCCTGGAACGCTCCCTCGCCCAAAGCACGGAAGGCAATCTCCCGGCAGACCACCGGGCCAACGCCGCTGCAGCTGCGCATGAGGGCATCTGCCACCGGCAAATCCTTCTGGCAGGCTGCCGCCACCAGCCCGGTGCTGCTTACCGCAAACAAATCCGGCTTTGCAGGCTTTTGGGGCAGCGTATAAGGCAGGCCGGGCAGCAGCTGCCGAATTTCCGAATCCTCAAAATCCACCCGTTTGAGGGCATCGATGATGCGTCCATCCTGCACCAGTACCAGATTGGAATACCGGCCCATCAGCTCCACTGCCAGGGTGTTGCGTACCAGGTCCCCCATTTCGTTGGTACACTGAAAGGTAAAAAAGGCCAACCGGTCACCCGGTTCCACCTTCAATTCCACCAAGCGCCCACCGGTAAGGTGTTTGCGCAGCAGCATACAAAAGCTGGGGGGTGTTTGGGGGTTTTCAAAACTTTCATGAGTCAGGCAGGCACGGGCGGACCCACTGCGGGCCGAAAGCAGCAGCTTATGGGTTTCGGTACGGGTGCGCAGCGTCACCACTACTTCATCCCGTGTGGGTTCAAAAATTTTATCGATTTTTGCGTCCAGCAGCACTTTGCTCAATTCGCGGGCCGTTAGTGCCAGCAATGCAGCATCCAATGCCATGGTAGTTCCACCTCTCTTATTAAAAAAACAAGGCCGTGTTGCCCTCACCAGGGCAGCTTTTTGCCTACACCCCAGTGATTCCGCTGGCTCCAAACCGTGAGAGCCAGCTGCGCAACACAGCCAAATAGGTTTTACAGATATTGATATGGGTCTTTGCTTTGGCTGCTCAGCTGCACCTGCACAGACCGAAACTGTTCCGCCAGCCGATGGGCAAGCGCCTCCACCATGGGTTGCTCGGTGCAAAAATGCCCGCCCACCAACAGGGTAAAGCCCGCTGCCTGTGCATCCAGTGCATCGTGATGGCTGGCCTCGCCGGTAAGCAGCGCCTGGGCACCAGCCGCCTGGGCCTGCCGCCAGAAATCGCCGCCGCTGCCGCCAACTACCGCCAACCGCTGAATCCCCTTGCCTCCATCGGCATATTTGATGTGGGCATTCAGTGCCTGTGCGCAGCGATCTGCCAGCTGCCGGGCAGTGCAGGGCTGGTAAAGATAGCCCATTCGGCCAAGACCGCCCTCGCCAAAGGGCTGCACCTGCTCCAGTTCCATGCGCTGGGCTAGTACATCATTCACTCCGCCCTGGGCTGCATCCAGATTGGTATGCATACAGATGGCAGAAATCCCCTGCTGAGCCAACTGGAATGCCGGATTCGCCGTATCGAGCCGGCGCAGCGGCTTAAAAATAACCGGATGATGGGATACAATCAGCTGGCAATTCTGTTCCGCTGCCTCCCGAACAACGGCGGGAGTGATGTCCAGGCAGACCAGAATCTTCTCCACCGGGCGGCCGCTCTCCACCAAAAGCCCCACATTATCCCAGCTTTCAGCCATCTCGCAGGGTGCCTGCTGGGCCATCCAATTCATTACTTCGTTTACCGTAATCATAGAGGCTCCCTATCCATTTCATTCCTGAAGCTGCTGCAAGGCAAGCAGCAGCTGGTCAATTTCTGCGGCACGGGCAGGGTCTGCTTCCAGGCCTTTGCGGTGCTTGCGCAGCCGCTGGAGCAGATGCTCCCGGTAGGCTCTTGCCTGGGGCTTTGCCCCTTCGGGCCCAAGATAGCACTCCAGCAAACTATGACTGGAAGGCTGCCCGGTGTATTCTGCGCCCATCACCACATACCAGCGGCCAGCGGCCTGCACCAAGCGTTCCTCCACCAGGGCAAAGCCTTGTTCCCACAACCACTGGCGCAGCAGCTCCGGCTTGGTGGCAGGAACCAACACCAGGCGAACCCCGGGTGCAAAGACCCATGGTGCCTGCTGGATGATTTGAATGGTGGTCAGTGCGCTGACCCCTGCCAGTACGATGCTCTGGGCCTCGCCTGGCTGCAAGACCTGCAATCCATCTCCCAAGCGAAACTCCACCTTATGGTTGCATCCTGCCTGCAAGCAGGTTTGCTTGGCAGACTCCAGCGGAGAGGGCCGCAGGTCTGCGGCAATAATGCGGTCATGGTTGCCGGTACACGCCAGGTAGGCGGTCAGCTTGCCGTGATCGCACCCAATGTCCGCCACAGTACCCCCTGGCAAAACCAGACTGGCCGCAGCAGCCAGTCTGGCATCCAGGTGCGGTGCTCCCTTAACCGCCAAAGTGTGCATTCAACTTTGCAATCAGTGCGTCAGCGTCGGTGCCATGCACCATGCAGGCTTCCTCGATGGTTTCTGCACGGGATGCAGGGCAGCCCAGGCAATGCATACCAATTTCCAGGAACAGAGGAGCTACGGTGCCGTCGGCATCCAGAATATCACCGATGATTGTCTTTTTGGTAATGGTCATAATCGTTTACCCACTTTCTTTTGATTGGCTGCTGCTTGTCTTGCTTCAAAATTCAAGCAGATTGCACTTATTGATTATACTATATCCAATTTTACAGGTTTTTGCAACTATTATACCCCGCAAAACAGCAGCAGGCTTTCCACCACTGCTGCCGAGCCCAGGCAGGCACTGGCCAAGCAAAGCGGCCGTGCTGCATCCCGTGTAACCTGAACCATCTTGGTTTGGCCCAGCAGCACAAGCCCCAAGGGCAGCACCGGCAGCAGATAACGGCCCTGAATGCCAAAAATCACCTGGTAGTTTGCCGGTGTCCAGGAGAGGGCCGCCATCACAATCAGCAGGGCCACACCGGCCAAGATAGCCCCCATGCTCCGGCATACCTTTTTGCTGGGCTGCCCAGTCTCTCCCTGCACAGGCAAACCGCTGATGACCAGCACCAGCAGCAACCCCATGGTGGTAATCCAGCTAAGCTCTAGATGGTGCACAATGGGCTCGCCTGGCAGCGCTCCCACCAAACCTTGCAGATAGACCGGCATCTGCCGGGTAAAGGTATTGGCCAGCAGCCGTATCACCCGAGGCAGATTGCTCAGGGTATAGCCCAGATTGTACACAATGCTGCAATCGCCGTTTTCTTTCATGTTGGCCAGAATGTCCGCTTCGGTAAAATGCATGGGGCCGTGCTGCATCTTCCACAGCAGCGCAGATAGCCCAAGGGCTGCAAGGCCCGCACCTGCCAGCAGAAGCCAACGGCGCAGGTCCGGTTTGCCTTCCAGCTTACGCCAGAGCCAAACAAGGGCAGCTATGCCTGCAAGGCCAGCAAAGCCCCCGGCCGCAACCACCCAGAGACCTATCCCCTGCACCAGGTAAACCACTGTCTGGAGATTGGCTCCCAGCCATACCATCGCACTGACCCCGCACAGGAGAATCTTGAATGCAATCGACCTGCGCCGGCCACCAAGATTTTGTGCCGGAATCAACAGCGCCAGTGCTATAAGCAGCACATAAACCGCCTTCGCCGGAGCAAGGCAGGTTGCCAAAACCAGCAAAATGCCCTGTCTTGCCAGCGAAACAGGCTTTGACTGCTGAATGGAGTTCAAACAAAGGCTGATGAACAAAAAGCTCATGCCCAAAATCATGGTATCGGTGGAAAAACAGGCCGCCAGCTCCATCCCCATAGGCATCAGTGCTGCCGCACACAGCAAGCCCGGCTTATAGGGCATTTTTGCCACGGCCCAGCTCATAAGTGCCAGATACACCGCCGCACTGAATCCACGGCCCAGCATCAGCATGGGGTAAAACCCAAGACCCAGCAGCCGTGCAACCAGAATGCCAAGGGCACTGGGCAGCTGAAGCACCGGCTGCAATCGGTCCGAAATTACCACCTTGGCTGTGTGGGTAAGCTCCCCTTGGTTGCCCCATGTGTTTTCTGCATCATCCAGAATGGCCTTGTAGGCAAAAATACTCCCCTGGCCCGAGCGGTTTCTCATATGGGGTGCATCACAGCTGCGCATGGGCAGCAGACTTACCGTATTGCCCTGTTCATCCTGGCCTGCATAGGCTCCTTCCTGGCCCATCATCTGGCTGGCCATAGAGTAAGAGGCTGCCAGATGGGTGTATTCATCCGGCCCAGCCATGGGAGGTGTTACCCAAAGATAGGCAGCGCACAGGCATCCACCCACCCAAGCAAAGCAAACCCATAAAGGGCTGGATTTACAGAACAACAGCCACCAACCGCCCAGTACGGCACAGAACACCAGCACCGCCACCGGCGCAAAAATCAGCATTCCAATCTGACCGCTGTAATTCACCAGGTACTGGATAGCCGCCGTGGCCTGAGGTCCGGTTCCGGTGGCTGCATCCACCAGTGGAAACTTGCTGTTTGCCGCATTCAAACCGGCAGGCGTGTTTTCGTCCAGCAAGGGAATCCCGTTTTCGTCCAGCTCCAGCTGGGGCATCTCACCGGTGCCGTACAAAAGCCCCAGCACATCCTCCGCTGTCTGGGGCTGGTAGTAGATATGCAGCGTGTATTGGGTGGCCGCCTGGGTAGGATAAACAGCTTTTTCAAACAAAATCGCCTGGTAATCCAGCCCTATAATTTCGGTCATATCGCACACGCCCTGTGCCAGCTTCTGGCCGCTTTCGTCCAGCAGGTCCACATACAGGGTGCCCCGCACTACCCGGTTAAAGGTGGTAAAGTAGAGCCGAACGCCATACAGCGGCGTTTCGGGCCCAGCCTGAATGGTTTGCAGCCACCCTTGTGCGGGGTCTGTTGCCGTCATGATTTGATCTTCGGTGTAAAACTCATGCACCTGAACATACTTGGACTGGTCGTCCACATGGCGTACAAACGCATAGCCACACCAGCACAGCGCCAGCGCCGTAAGCAGCGCCAGTACAAGGCCAGCCGCCAGCGTTTTTTTGCTGCAATGGTTTTGACGGCCCGATGCAGTCATGGTTGCTTTCCCTCCCTGTATATCAAATATCACTATTATAATAATGTATATTCTGCCCTTTTGTTTTGCCGTTTGGCATAAAAACACAGATAGTTTTAGTGTATACTACAATCTATTTTTTCGTCAAGCCAAGGCTCTGCGTTTGCACAAAAAAGGACGCCTGATTTCTCAGGCGTCCTCGAAAACATCACAGTTTTAATGTGATTAGTTCTCCTTCATCTTTGCGAAGCACTCGCTGCAGTATACAGGACGGTCCTCGCGGGGCTGGAAGGGAACGCGAGCTACACTGCCACAAGCAGCGCAGGTGGCGTCGAACATCTCACGGGTGGTGCGGGTGGCGTTCTTGCGAGCGTCACGGCAGCCTTTGCAGCGCTGGGGCTCGTTCTCGAAGCCACGGCTTGCGTAGAACTCCTGCTCACCGGCGGTAAATACAAATTCCTTGCCGCAATCTTTGCATACCAGGGTCTTATCTTCGTACATGCTAGTTATCTCCTCTGCATTTGTAATTTGCCCAAGGAAGGATTTCAACCGTCACCTTTGGTTTGACCAATGCTCTAAATGTTAAGCTACCGGGGCAGAAAATAATATTTGTATAAGCCCTTGTGGCTTATAACCATTGTTAAGGCCGCATTTGCTGGCTGCGGCGGAGTTTTCGGCGGGCACGGAACAAGGCATTCTCCACTGTTTTTTGTGTACAGCCCAATTTCTGTGCAATCCGAGAACTGTTGTTTCCATCCAGTGTAAGTTCCAGAACAGTTTGTTCCAGGTCTGACAGCTGGGTTTGGATAAGCTCCAGAGTGTGATTAAGACCCTCCTGCTGAATGGCCAATTCCTCCGGCCCTGGAGTTGGTGTTTGCTCGTTGAGAGGCAGGCTGTAATTCAGCGGCCCATGCTTTTTGCGCTGGGCAGCACGCCTTGCTGCAACGATACCATTGCGGATGCAAACAGCAGCATAGGTTTCAAAGCTGGCACCTTGCTGCTCCTGATAAGTACAGATGGCCTGGAACAGGGCGATTACCCCTTCCTGCACAGCGTCCTCAAATTCCAGCCCTGGCCCCACATTCTGTGCGGCGTTATGGCGGATACAAGGCATCATATGTGCCACCAGTGCAGCCAATTCTGCTTGGCTCCCCTGCTTTGCATCAGAAACAGTTTTTGGGGTGATTGGTTTCATGCATTGGCACCCTCATGTTCTGTAATTGCCAGGTTGCTTCCTTGCATTCAATCATACCAAGTTTCTTTATGGTTTGTCAATGGCAAATATTCCAGTCTTTTCCTGTAAACATTAGCATATTTGCCAAATCGCAACATTCTTCCTTGGCGTTGCATCCATTCTGCACGCTGTGTAAAAAAGGATACAAAAGGCCCCGGCACACTCCCTTGCATAAAAGGAGCCTGCCGGGGTCCCTGAAAAAATGCATCGCAATGTTGTTAGTATTATAATACCTGACAAAAACTTCGTCAATGAATAAACAACACAATATTTACCATGGATTTATGCGCATTTTGCCAAAAAACCGCAATTTTTACGGGGTTTTTGCCGGTTTCCGGCTTATCTGCGCTTGCGCCGGCGTTCCTTGTGCTCTCGCTGGAACGCATTGCGGGAACTACGGGCTGCACGGTGTGCATCCTGTTGGGACTTCTGGGATGTTCCACGACGGCTGGGCCGCCCCTGGGGTTTGCGTTCGGAGGGCACTGCATACACCGTGCGGCCACAGATGCGTGCCCCCTGCATGGACTCCAAAACCTGCTCCAGGCATCCAGCCTCCACTTCCAGCAGGCACTCCTCATCCAAAATATCAATGCGGCCCACCTGCTTGGAGGTAATACCCGCCTGCTCGGTAATGGCTCCCACCAGATGGTTCACCCCTACTTTATGGCGGCGGCCAATATCCAGCTGGATGGCCCGGTAGGCACCGCTGCCCTTGCGGGCTGCCTTTTCGGCCAGGCTGCACACCTGCTCCACCGGCTGCATCTGGCTGCCATAGTGCAAAGCCAGGGCGGCCTGGGCAATCTGTTCAGGAGAATATCCCTTTTGACGCAGCTCCTTAACCACCAGACCAAAGACCTCTGCCACAGCTCCATCCAGCACCGACTCCACTGCACAGGCCATCTGGGCAGCGCTCCGCTCCTGAATATCCTGTGTGGAGGGAATGGGCATTTCCTGGGCCTGACGGCCGGACATATACTCCAGCTCCGCAGCCTCTCTGCGGCTGGTGCAGATGGTTACGCTCACGCCGCTTTTGCCCGCCCGTCCGGTACGGCCAATGCGATGGATGTAGTGCTCCTTGTTTTGGGGCAGATCGTAGTTGAACACACACTCCACATCGTTCACATCAATGCCACGGGCAGCAATATCCGTTGCCACCAGCACGGTGGTTTTGCCGCTTTTAAAGCTGCGCATCACAGCGGTGCGCTGATCCTGCTTGATGTCGCTGTGCAGGCTCTGGGCACTGATGCCCTGCTCCTCCAGGTCCTGACAGAGTTCATCCGCCATCTTTTTGGTGCCGCAGAACACAATGGCCCGGCTGGGGTCGTAGTAGCGCAGCAGCAAAGAAAGAGCGGCTTTCTTTTGGCTGTGGGGCACCGCAATGTACCGCTGCTGAATGCGGCTTTCCTCGTGGTGCTGCTGGTCATCTGCCTGAATCATCTGGGGCTGTTTCTGGAATTGATGGGTAATCTTTAAAATGGCCGGGGGCATAGTGGCCGAAAACAGCACGGTCTGGCGCTGCTCCGGTGTTTCGGACAGGATGGTTTCAATATCCTCCTTAAAGCCCATGTTCAGCATCTCATCGGCCTCGTCCAGCACCACCATCTTCAGGTCAGCCAGTTTCAGGCTCTTACGGCGCATATGATCCATCACACGGCCAGGGGTGCCCACCACCACATTGGCACGGCGCAAGGCAATACACTGCTTATCAATACGGGCGCCGCCGTAGATGGCAACCGGGCGGATGCCCTCCTGGAAGCGGGCCAGCCGCTGAATTTCCTCTGTAGCCTGCATCGCCAGCTCACGGGTGGGGCAAAGCACTAGCACCTGGATGCCTGCTTTTTCGCTGGTATCCACCCGCTCCAGTGCGGGAATGGCAAAGGCCACAGTCTTGCCGGTGCCGGTGCGAGAGCGGGCAATCACATCTGCACCGGTGCGGATTACCGGAATTGCCTGTGCCTGAATAGGGGTTGCAGCCTCAAAACCCATGCGCTGAATCGCCTTTTCCATGGCAGGGGTAAGTTCCATCTGATGAAAAAATGTTTTGGTCATTCCATATCCTCGTTTATTAAAAAATGATTTGGTTTGTGGCAAAAGCCATACAAAAAAGCGCACCCAGCTATCCGGAAGATTCCAAATAGCCCAAGTGCGCTGCATGTGTCCTGTTTGGAAAGAGCCGCCGGGCTGCAAAGCCAGGCTTCTCGTATTTTTTTATTATCGCACAGTTGCTACCCAATGTCAATGAAATTCCCGCTGTAAATTATTGCTTTGCCCATGCACGCAAAAAGCCCCCGGCCACTCTTTGCATAAGATGGGCCGGAGGCTTTACTGCTTACCAGAGCAAGAGGTAATACATCATCCCAGCTTGCTCACATTCATGTCGCTGTCCATGGGAATGCCAGGAACCTTGCCGGTACTGCTGTACTGCCAGATATCATAGTTGTAATCAAAGGACAGCTGGTCCCGGTATTGGGCAATCCAGATGCTGTATTTGGTAAGGTTTGCCATGTTCAGCTTGTTATAGAACCAATCCGCATAGCTGTAAACGCCGGGAGTGTAGCCTGCGTTGCGAATGGTCTCGCAGAACGCCACAGCATTGGCGGTACGCTGGGTGCGGCTGATTGTATCAGCACGGCCGGTATCGCCCGATACTTTTTCGGTATCAAAATAAATGGGATACTGAATGTTGTAGCCCCGGCACAGACTTACCACCATGCTGGCTTCTTCCACAGCTTCTGCCTCGTTAATGGCCTGGCTGTAAAAATACAGGCCAATTTTCAAGCCAGCTGCCTGCGCACCCTGGATGTTCCGTTTAAACATAGAGTCCTCAACCAGAACACCGCTGCCGTAACCACGGTAGCCAACACGGATGATGGCAAACTCAATGCCGGAAGCCTTAACCTGGTTCCAGTCGATTACTCCCTGATACTTGGAAACATCCACGCCCTTTGTCCAGATGCTGGGTGCCTGCGTGGGTGCAGGCACCGGTGTAGCAGTGGGCTCAGGGGTGGGGGTGGCGGTGGGTGCGGGGGTGGCGGTGGCCTTTACCAGCTGGCCATTGGCATCAAACTGGTAGCTAACCCCTGCAATCACCTTGGTTCCGGTCACCTTCTTGTGGGTGTCCGGGTCATAGTAAGCCTGCTTGTCCTCCACACTGGGGTACCATCCAGAATAAAGGGTAGTAATAACCTTTTCCTGCCCCGTTACCATAAATCCTTCGTGGGCAATGCCCTGCATGGCAGCTTCATCGTAAAAGGTGAGCACTGCTTCCAGTGCACGGGACTGCGCCGCAGCACCGGCGCCCAAAAAGCTCCGGGCAAATCGGCCAGCATCCAGCTGCATCAGGAACGCCGCCGGGCCGGAAATGGACCGGGAAGCAGAATCTGCACTTTCGGAAGCCGACTGTACAGACTGGGATGCAACCGGCTGCTCGGTAGGCTCCTGGGTGGGCTGCTGGGTAGGGGTATTCACCTTGCTTTCGTCCAGGGTAGCCTGCACCAAAAACTCCGTTCCATCCTGTGCTTTTGCAGTTTTGGTTATGTAGTAGGGGCTAACGGTACCATCTGTATACAGCAGATACTTCCGGTCCCCCTCTGTTTTGGTTTGGGCAATATAAACGGTTGTCCACTTTTCCTCTACACTGGATTCATTGTAGCTGTAGTCGTTGCCGGAGGGCGCCTGGGTAGGCGCCTGGGTGGGAACGGGGGTAGCGGTGGGCTCCTCTGTGGGCGCTTGGGTGGGCGGAACCGGGGTGGCCATGGGGTCTGCACCGCTGCCGCTGCCTGCACCCACATGGGAGTTCTTTCCGTTGTCCTCCTCCGCTTCGTTTACCTCGTCGGACTGTTTGATTTGATCCTTAACTGCGTCCACATCGGCCTTATATTCCACTTTTTCGGTTACTTCCAACACAGTGGGCTCCGGCATTACATAGCCTTCCACCTGGTCCACGGTGATGGTGTAGGAACCGATTGCCGCATTTTCAATCAACAGAGTACCTGTCTTTGGGTCAATTTGGTGGGTTTCGGTTTCGGCCTTCTGGTCAGACCCCTTCGCCGGCTCATAGGCCAGCGTAATGTCAAAGGCTGTTCCCAGCATGGGCATATCCTGTGCCACATTCATCAGGGTAATGCCAATGCTTTGCTGCACTGCGGTTGCCTCAATAGCCAGCTGAACCGGCTCGGCCGTGGGTTCCGGTGTGGCAGTTGCGGTGGGCTGAGGGGTAGGGGTTACAACCACCTGGCTAACCGATGAGTCAACGCCAGAAGTATTGGCCGCATTTACCACGGTAAGCGCAATACCCACACCCGTTCCCAGCACAATCAGCATGACACAAAATAAAGCCGCCAGCACCTTGCCCAGCGGCATATGTTTTAGCGCATTGCCAGAAAAATAGCGCATAAGATTTCGTTTATCCATGAAAAAAGCCTCACACTCTTTCTTGTGTTACGTTCATACGGATACAGTATAGCATAATTCATATAAAAGAACCATATATTTTTGCCCTTTGTCCCATGTTTCAGTCCCCCTGTTCCTGCCTTGTGTTCTGGTTTTGTTTTATTCGGCAAAAGTCATTCTTTTAAGCGAAAAAATCAATGCAAAGCGGCAACATCATTCAGAAAAACAATTAGACGAATCACTCATGCTATGGTAAAATTTTATCGAATCATCCCCCTGCTTGTTTGTTGGCTAGGGGTATCGCTTTGCCCATCGTACACTTTTTAAAACTACAACGAAAGGATTTAATTCTTAATGAAACGATCGATTTTTGCGGCCCTGCTGGCCATTTCGCTGGCTTTGACCACTGCTTGCGGCAGCACAGCTTCCAGCTCGGTTTCTCAAACCGGCAACAGCCAATCTTCCAACCAGTCCGTGAGCGTCCAGCGGGATACCTTTACCACTGCCATCAGCTATATGCCCGACACCCTGGCCCCCCATTCCGGCGGTTCGGACGATTACACCTCCATGACTCGCCCCCTGTACGACAAGCTCTTTCTGGAAAATACAGATGGTGGCCTGGACTACTACCTGGCCGATGAGCTTACCATTTCGGAGGATGGCCTCACCTACACCGTCCATCTGCGGGAGGATGCCACCTGGTCCGATGGTACTCCCATTACCACGGCCGACCTGCAATTCTGCGCCGACTACTCGGTACACCGCTATGGATACAACCGGTATGTACGGGTAAACGGTGTGGAGGGTACCATGAACATCGTGGATGACAAAACCATGGAGTTTGTGCTGCCGGAACCCTACAATTATGAGATTGTGCTGCTGTCCGGCATGAATGTATACCCCGCCCATATTTTTGACGGCGACCCTGCCAAGCTGGAAAACTGCGGCGATTATTACAGCAAGCCCGGCTTTGTAACCTCTGGTGCCTATGTGGTGAGCGAGATTAACGAAGACAGCTTTGTGTGTACCGCCCGAGAGGATTATTACCGGGGTACTCCCTCCATCAAAACCCTGGTAATGAAGGTAATTGGCTCCGGTTCTACCCGTGCCATTGCCTTTGAAAACGGCGAAATCGACTATATGCGCATTACCACAGTGGACGAGCTGGAAAAATACCAGGCACAACCAGAAAAGTACAATCTTTACTCCTTCCCGGAAGCTCGTCTGAACTACCTCCAGGTAAATCCCTTTGGCCCCGCCTCCCTGAACGATGCCCAGCGGGAAGCTCTGTTCTACGCCATCAACGGCGACGAGGTCATTGACGGCGCCTATGGTTCCCAGGAGCTGGCAACCAACCCCAACTCTCTGCTTACCCCGGAAATGAGCCTGTACAACGCCAATACACCCGACTATGTGTATGACCTGGAAAAGGCCAAGCAGCTGGCGGATGAATCCGGCCTGACCGGCATGACTCTTACTTACATTTATAATGCAGACCGCCCCAACATGGAAGCGGTGGCTGTGGTTCTGCAGCAGCAGCTGGCACAAATCGGGGTAAACCTAAACATCGAAGGCATGGATTCCTCCTCCTTCTTCCCCCGTTTCTTCGCTGCCTCCTCCTACAACTTCAACGGGCAGGAAACCACCTGGGACCTGGGCACCAACGGCTGGGACTCCATGCGTGGCTCCACCCTCAACCAGGCATACAGCTACCTGAACCAGCCCAGTGATGCCTGGGGCCTGACCAATGCCTGCGGCGAACTGGCTAAGCAAATCAACTCCACCACCGATCTGGAGCAGGCTCGCAAGCTCACCGATGAACTGATGGAGAAGGCTCTGGGCGAGCATCGCATCTACCCCCTCACCTACACCAACTATGTGATGGTCTCTCAAAAGTATGTCACTGGTCTGGACAGCACCCCCATTGTGCCGGAATTTGTGGACTATCTGAGCATCTCCGTAAACGGCTGATTTTAACCATCTGGCTGCCTCCCATCCTTCGGAATGGGGGCAGCCTTTTTACCAACGAGGACTTTTGCCATGATAAAACGCTTTTCAATAAAGGCTCTGCGCCTTGCACTGGTTCTTTTGCTGATTTCCTTCTTTTCCTTTGCGGTCATCGAGGCCGCTCCCGGCGATATTTCCTCCATGTATCTTACGCAAGACATGACCCAGGCAGAGCGGGAACTGGTAATTCAAAAACTGGGGCTGGATCAAACCATGATGCAACGCTATTTCTCCTGGCTGGGGCAGGCGCTGCAGGGCAATTTCGGCGTTTCCCTTTCTTACAAAACTCCTGTGGCACCCATGCTGCTCAAGCGTTTGCCCTCCACCCTTCTGCTCATGGGCACCTCCTTGGCGCTTTCCCTGGCACTGGCTGTTCCCCTTGGGCTGGTAGCAGGCTATAAACGCAACACCTGGATTGATCATTTTATCAGCAGCTTTGCCTATCTGGGTATGTCCATCCCTCCCTTTTACTTTGGCATTCTGCTGATTATCCTGTTCACTGCTACCCTTCACTGGCTGCCCTCCTCCGGCATGCACACGGTGGGCATAAACACCCTGGCCGATACCCTGCTGCACATGATTATGCCGGTACTCACCCTGGCCCTTGACACCATGGCCTCCAAAATCCGCTATGTACGGGCCAACACCGTTCAGCAGATGGGTGAGGATTATGTGCTGGCTGCCCGGGCCCGTGGCTGTTCCTCCTGGCAGATTTTGCACCGGCATGTACTCAAAAACACCTTACTGCCCATCATTACGCTGCTGGGCATGAATCTGGCCTCCCTGGTGTGCGGCTCCTTTATCGTGGAAAGCGTGTTTGGCTGGCCCGGTATTGGCAGCTTTGCCATGGAAGCCATCGGAAAGCGGGATTATCCCATCATCATGATGTATGTCATGCTGTCCGGCTTTATCCTGGTTGTGGGCAACCTGGTGGCAGATTTGGTGTACGCTTTGGCCGACCCACGAATTCAAAAGGAGAATTGACCATGACCACACAGCTTCATCCCCTGCCGGAAGGCAGCTTTTCGCCCTTTCGTTCCCCGCAAGCCGCCCCCTGCGCTTGCCTTCATCAACAGCCCAGGCACCCACTGCTTTTGACTTTTACACGCAACCTTCCGGCACTGCTCTCCCTGCTGTTTCTTGTTGTCATCGGGCTTGCCGTTCTGCTTGCCCCTTTAAGCCCCTACGACCCCAACAAGCTGAATCTGGCGGCAAAATTTGCTCCAGCCAGTGCCCAGCACCTGTTTGGCTGCGATGCCTACGGGCGGGATATCTTTACCCGCATTCTGTATGGGGGGCGAATCTCCTTGTTGGTTGGCATGTGTTCCATGGCAGTCACCCTCTGCATTGGCACCGTAATCGGAATTTTTTCCGGCTATGTGGGCGGAATTCCAGACCAGATTATCATGCGTCTGACGGATATTTTTCTGGCACTGCCCAGCATGCTGCTGATGATTGTGCTCAACACCCTGTTAAAGCCCGGTATTCCTACCCTTATTTTGGTGCTGAGTCTTTTTTCCTGGGCTTCGGTGGCTCGCATCACACGGGCCGAAACCCTCTCCCTCAAGCAGCGGGATTTTGTGGCAGCTTCCCGCAATCTGGGAGCCGGCGGTTTTTTTGTAACCCTGCACCACATCCTCCCCAACATTGCAGGGCCGGTGATTGTGTCGGCCAGTTTGGGCATTGCCAGCGCCATTCTCACCGAATCCTCCCTTAGCTTTTTGGGGCTGGGCATCTCCATCCCCCATGCTTCCTGGGGCAGTATGCTGCAAGAGGCACAAAGCTATATTCTGGACCAGCCCCAGCTGGCCGTCTATCCGGGATTATTCATCCTGCTCACGGTGGTGAGCTTCAATCTGCTGGGCGATGCACTGCGCAGTGCCCTGGACCCAAAACCTGTTTAACGGAGGATTTTGCTGTGAAACCATTGGTACAAGTTCAAAACCTCAGCATCTCCTACCAAACCCAGCTGGGCAAGGTACATTCGGTACGAAACATCGATTTCTCCCTGCAAGCCGGGCGTACCACCGCCCTGGTGGGAGAATCCGGATGCGGCAAGTCTGTTACCTGCCGTTCTCTTATGGGTTTGATTCAACATCCCGGCCAGGTAGACCCCCAAAGCTCCATTGTGTTTTCCGGGCAGGATGTAACCCGCTTTACTTCCAAGCAGTGGCAGTCGTTCCGTGGCAAAGCTGTCTCCATGATTTTTCAGGACGCTTCCTCGGCACTGAATCCCACCATGCCCATTGGGCGCCAAATTGCCGAAGGGCTGCGCAACCATGCCGATTGCCGCCTTACTCCGGCGCAGCTGCGCCAGGCGGTGTGCCAGATGTTGCAGCTGGTGGGCATTCCGGATGCCGAAAGCTGCATGAAACGGTATCCCCACCAGCTTTCCGGTGGTATGCGGCAGCGGGTCATGATTGCAGCCGCCGCCATTACAAAACCGCAGCTGCTGATTGCGGACGAACCCACCACCGCACTGGATGTTACCATTCAGGCGCAGATTCTGGCTCTGTTAGCTCAGCTGCAACAGCAGATTCACATGGCCATTCTGCTGGTAACCCATGACCTGGGCGTGGTAGCCCAGATGGCGGACACCATTGTGGTGATGTATGCAGGCAAAATTGTGGAGGAAGGCCCCTGCACCCAGCTGTTCCACACCCCTCAGCACCCCTACACCTGGGCCCTGCTCCATGCAGTACCCCGCATCGACCAGGAGAGCGGCTCCCTTTTAAGCACCATCGAAGGAACGCTGCCGGATGCCATTCATCCGCCCAGCGGATGCCCGTTTTGCAGCCGCTGTCCCTGGGCTATGAACATCTGCGCCCAACAGATGCCCCCCTTCACCCAGCTTTCTCCAGAGCACCGGGCTGCCTGCTGGCTGTGTGATCCCAGAATGCCCGCCCACAACCGTCCTGCTTTTGAAGGAGGTAGCACTCTATGACCACTCCACTGCTGCAAGTGCAGGAACTCTGCAAATACTACAAAGCCCCCAGGGGGCAAACCCTGAAAGCAGTGAATCATGTTTCCTTTTCGGTTTATCCGGGCGAAACCCTGGGCATTGTGGGGGAATCCGGATGTGGTAAAACCACCTGCGGCAAAACCTGCATGGGCATGCTGCGGCCCACCGGCGGCCAGGTGTTGTACCGGGGCAAAAACATCCACACCATGACCCGCCGGGAACGCTTTGCCCACACCAGCCAGGCGCAGATGATTTTTCAGGACCCCTATTCCTCCCTGGACCCTCGCCAAACGGTGTACGGCATTCTGGCCGAGGGCATCCGCATTCACAAACGGGCCAGCAGCCGTGCCCAGGAGCAACAAATGGTTGCCCAGCTGCTGGAGCAGGTGGGCCTGGCTGCCCACCACGCCCTGCGGAGCATTTCGGAATTTTCCGGCGGCCAGCGCCAGCGCATCGGCATTGCTCGGGCACTCTCGGTGGAACCGGAATTTTTATTCTGTGATGAACCCGTTTCTGCACTGGATGTTTCGGTTCAGGCTCAAATCATCAACCTGCTCACCAGGCTACAGCAGCAACGGCATCTGACCATGCTGTTTGTGGCCCACGACCTGGCCATTGTCAAGCATATTTCCCACTGCATTGCGGTGATGTACCTGGGTCATCTGGTGGAACTGTCTCCCTGCCACAATCTGTACAAAACCCCGGCTCATCCCTACACCCAGGCCCTGCTGGCTGCGGTACCGATACCGGACCCTGAAATTGCCCGTCAGCCCAAAGGAACCATTCTGTCCGGTGAATTGCCCTCTCCCCTTCATACCCCCACCGGCTGCCCCTTTGTTACCCGCTGTTCCCAATGCACCAGCCGGTGCCACACCCAGGTGCCGTCGCTGAAACAAATCAATCCCGGCCACTTTGTGGCCTGCCATCTATATACCTAAATCGAATTTTTTACAAAGGAGAGTAATGTATGGACATCATTCAAACCCTGCCGGATATTTTTGAGGAATTTTCTCAGCAGCGGCGCAATTCCTTTTTGCACGCTCTGGAAATCAAAAAGCAGAACATTCGCTTTGTGGGCACCTTTTGCACCTACACCCCCACCGAAGTAATTATGGCAGCTGGCGCAGTGGCGGTGGGCCTGTGCTCCTTTTCGGACGAGCCCATCCCGGAAGCCGAACAGGAGCTGCCCCGCAACCTGTGCCCCCTGGTAAAATCCAGCTATGGATTTGCCAAAACCCAGAAGTGCCCTTATTTTTATTTTTCCGATCTGATTGTGGGCGAAACCACCTGCGACGGCAAAAAGAAGATGTACGAGCTGCTGGGCCGTTTTAAAAAGACCCATGTCATGGAGTTGCCCAACCGCCAGTCTCAGGTGGGGCAGGAGCTCTGGCGCCAGGAGGTAATTGCCTTAAAAGAAACCCTGGAAGAAACCTTCGGCGTTACCATCACCGAGGAAATGCTCTGGGAGCAGGTGCGCCTGTGCAACGAAAACCGCAAAGCCCTGCGCCGTTTTTATGAGCTGATGCGGCTGGACCCGCCCCCCATGCCTGGCTCCAGCCTGTATAGTGTGCTGTACGGTTCCGGTTTTAAATTCAACCGGCAGCAGGCCATTCAGGAGGTAAATGCTCTCACCGACCGCATTCAGGCAGAGTACGAGGCAGGCAGCCGCCCGGTGCCCAAACAGCCCCGTATCCTGATTACCGGCTGCCCCATTGGCGGCAATGCCCTCAAGGTTGTAAAGGCCATTGAGGAAAACGGCGGCAATGTGGTGTGCTTCGAAAATTGCAGCGGTGCTAAAGCGGTGGACCGGCTGGTGGACGAAAATGAGCCGGATGTATACAAGGCCATTGCAGACCGGTACCTGAGCATCGGCTGCTCCTGCATGACTCCGGACCCCAACCGGTTTGAGCTGCTGGGCCGTCTTTTGAAGGAGTACCAGATTGACGGTGTGGTGGAAGTGGTTTTGCAGGCCTGCCATACCTACAGCGTGGAATCCCATCTGGTAAAAGAATTCGTCACCCAGCAGGATATTCCCTATATGTACATCGAAACCGACTATTCTTCCAGCGATGTGGGCCAAATCAGCACCCGCTGCGCCGCCTTCCTGGAAATGCTTTGATAAAAACAAAACAGGCCCGGCTCCTTTTGCAAAAGGGGCGGGCCTGTTTTGTTGATTAAAATAGCAAAAGCAGTTTTCCACAAAGAAGCCCTTAGAGTGTGGAAAACTGCTTTCATCTGATTTCCTATGTAAGGAGACAAAAAGCGGGCATACTACTTTCTCAAGCAGCATACCCGCCCTGCCTTATGGTGGACGGTAAGGAACTCGAATCCCTGACCCTCTGCACGTCAAGCAGATGCTCTACCAGCTGAGCTAACCGTCCATGTTGTTTCAGCTCGTTTATTATATCGAATGTTTGCAAAAAATGCAAGCCCTTTTTTTAATTTTTTTCATTTTATTTCACCCTTCATCCCAAATCGATTGCTGCACACTGCAAATTCGCTGCCAAAACCAGCCCCCTTGCAAGAGCTTCCCATCCCTTTGTAGGTGTGCATGAAGGATTGAAAATTTATTTGTATATTCTTGACAAAGCTTTTCTCCTGCTTTAGTATAAGTATCGTTGCTAACTCTGTTTATATAATAGTAGTAATAGAAGTGAACCGAATATCAGAAAGGGAAAACTATGGAACGAAAAGACTTGCGCAACATTGCGATTATCGCCCATGTTGACCATGGCAAAACCACCCTGGTGGACCAGATGCTCAAGCAGAGCGGTGCCTTCCGGGAAAATCAGCAGGTTGCTGAGCGTGTGATGGACTCCGGCGACATCGAGCGGGAGCGCGGCATCACCATTTTGGCCAAAAACTGCTCCACCACCTACAATGGTGTAAAAATCAACATTGTCGACACCCCTGGTCACGCCGACTTCGGCGGTGAGGTTGAGCGTGTGCTCAAGATGGTGAACGGTGTTCTGCTGCTGGTGGATGCTGCCGAAGGCTGTATGCCCCAGACCCGTTTTGTGCTGCAAAAGGCTTTGCAGCAGAATCTGAACCTGGTAATTGCCGTTAACAAGATTGACCGTCCCGATGCCCGCATCAAGGAGGTTATCGACGAGGTTCTGCTGCTGCTCATGGATCTGGGCGCAACCGACGAACAGCTGGACAGCCCCATGGTGTTCTGCTCCGGCCGTGCAGGTACCGCAAGCTACAGCCCCGATGTGCCCGGCACCGACCTGAAACCCTTGTTCGACACCATTCTGGAGTATGTGCGTGGCCCTGAGGGTGACCCGGATGCCCCCTTCCAGATGCTGTGCTCCAGCGTGGATTACAACGAGTTTGTGGGCCGTATCGGCATTGGCCGCATCCAGAATGGCCGCATGAAGGTTGGCCAGGATGTGCAGGTTTGCGACTGGCATGATCCCAGCGTTTCCATTAAGGGCCGTATCACCAAGCTGTACGAGTTCAAGGCCAATGGCCGTGAGCCTGCCGAGGAAGCTTCCGCCGGTGATATTGTGGCATTCAGCGGCATTACCGATGTAACCATCGGCAACACCCTGTGCACTCCCGCCAATGTGGAGCCTCTGCCCTTTGTTAAAATCAACGATCCCACTGTGGAAATGACCTTCTCTGTGAACGACAGCCCCTTTGCTGGCCGTGAAGGCAAGTTCGTTACCAGCCGTCAGATTCGTGACCGCCTGATGCGTGAGTTGCTGAAGGATGTGGCCCTCAAGGTTGAGGACTCCGCCACCAGCGACTCCTTCCGTGTTATGGGCCGTGGCGAAATGCACCTGTCCATCCTGATTGAAACCATGCGCCGTGAAGGCTACGAGCTGCAGGTAAGCCCCCCGAAGGTTTTGACCCACGAGGAGGACGGCAAGCTGATGGAGCCCATGGAGCGTGTGGTTGTGGATACTCCCACCGAGTACCAGGGTGCTGTTATGACTGCTCTGGGCTCCCGCAAGGCCATTTTGCAGCAGATGGAGCCCATGGGCACCCGTGTGCGCCTGGAGTTCCGTATGCCCAGCCGTGGCCTGTTCGGCTACCGCAGCCAGTTCCTCACCGATACCCATGGCGAGGGCATCCTGAACACCATCTTTGATGGTTACGATGAGTGGTGCGGTGATATTTCCTGCCGCAGCACCGGCAGCCTGGTAAGCTTTGAAACCGGCGAGGCTGTTACCTACGGTCTGTACAATGCCCAGAACCGTGGCACCCTGATTGTGACCCCCGGCGAGAAGGTCTACGAGGGCATGGTCATTGGTTACACTGCCACCGGCGAGGACATCAGCGTAAACATCTGCAAAACCAAGCACCTCACCAACACCCGTGCTTCCGGTTCCGACGACGCTCTGCGTCTGGTGCCTGTTTCCAAGTTCAGCCTGGAGGCCTGCCTGGAGTTCCTGGCTCCCGACGAGCTGCTGGAAGTTACCCCCGAAAATCTGCGCATCCGCAAGCGTATCCTGAACCACGATATGCGCATGAAGAGCCTGAAGGGCAAAAAGAACAGCTAATCTCCCTTCGCTTTCCTTTCAAAAGTCCCACGGTACAACCGTGGGACTTTTTCTTTGCCCTGTGCCTTGCTTCAGGGCCACCCGAAGGCCAGTTTTCCGGTTCCCTGGTGCAGGCTCCCTGTTCCCCCTTTTCGGCGAGGGCGGGCCATTCTTTGCCGGTTGGCCCATGCCCTGCCGGCCCCACGCCAAAAGTTCTGGTACCGGGATTTTGGCAGCACCAGCCCTGCCGCCCAAAAGATTTTGGAGATACCCATCCAAACATCTCCTAAAATTGCCACACCATCCCCAATTTGGGTATAAAGGCTGGCAAACCCGCCGAAGAACGGTGTGAAAATCCCAATTCCTCTATTCTTTTTTACAAAATCACCTGCAATTCTTGTGCCTTCCGGCTAAATACGATAAAATAATACCCGGCTAATAGATTGGCCGGGATGCCCCCGGCAATAAAAAGGACGGTAACAATACAATGGGTATGAACTTTTTAGTGGGCCAAAGCGGCGGCCCCACTGCGGTAATCAACTCCAGCCTGGCCGGTGTGTACTCCACTGCTCGCCAGTACGGTGCTGGTAAGGTATACGGTATGCAGTACGGCATTCAGGGCCTGCTTCAGGAAAAACTGGTGGATCTGGACCAGGTGTTGGGCAGCGATTTGAACATCGAGCTGCTCAAACGCACCCCCTCCTCCTATCTGGGCAGCTGCCGGTACAAACTGCCCACCCCGGAGCAGGACGAGGGCGTTTACCAAACCTTGTTTTCCATCTTTGCCAAGTACGCCATTGATGCAGTGCTGTACATTGGCGGCAACGACAGCATGGATACCATCGCAAAGCTTTCCGCTTACGGCAGCCGCATCGGCAGCCCCATCCGTTTTATCGGTGTGCCCAAAACCATCGACAACGACCTGATGCTCACCGACCATACGCCTGGTTTTGCCAGCGCCGGCAAGTTTATTGCCACCGTTGTGAAGGAACTGATTTGTGACTCCAATGTATACGACCTGCAAAGCGTGACCGTGGCCGAAATCATGGGCCGCCATGCTGGCTGGCTGGCCGCCTGCTCCAGCCTTGCAAAGAGCGACGACTGCGACGGCCCCGATTTGATTCTGCTGCCGGAGATTGCCTTCTGTCAGGATACCTTCCTGGCTCAGGTGGAAAAAATCCGCAAGCAGAAGAACAACATCATCATTGCCGCCAGCGAAGGCGTAAAAACCCCCGAGGGCGTGTTCCTGTGCGATTTAATGGGCGAGGAGGGCGCACTGGACGCCTTTGGCCACAAGGCCGCCCTTTCCGGCACCAGCCGTTACCTGGCCGGTGTGATTCAAAAACATCTGGGCTGCAAGACCCGTGCCATTGAGCTGTCCACCCTGCAGCGGTGTGCCAGCCACCTCACCAGCCGCATCGACATCAACGAGTCCTACCAGGTGGGCGGCGCCGGTGTGCAGGCTGCCATTGCCGGCGAGACCGGCCGCATGAGCGCCATTCAGCGTGTGTCGGATGCACCCTATCAGTCCCTGTGCCACACCGTGGATGTGCAGCAGGTAGCCAACCAAGAAAAGGTCATTCCTCAGGACTGGATTACCGCCGACGGCACCCAGCTCACCGATGCCTTTGAGCGGTACGCCCGCCCCTTGATTCAGGGCGAGCAGCTGCCCATCTTTGTGAACGGTGTTCCCCGTCACATCCGCCTGCAATAAAACATAAAAAAAGAGAGCCTTTGCAGTGCAAAGGCTCTCTTTTTGTTTTGTGGCAGTTTTTGCAAAACCTGCCACACTGGATTTATAAAAATTTCAGCTGCACCTGACTGCCGTTGGTGGTTTTGCGCACCAGAATCTGCTTTTCAATGCGGGTGCGCAGTTCCGGCACATGGGAGATAATGCCCACCAGCCGGTTATCCAGTGCCAGCCCGTGAAGGGTTTGAATGGCTTTTTCCAGGCTCTCCTCATCCAGTGTGCCAAAGCCTTCGTCAATAAAGAGGGTATCAATTTCTACCCCTCCTGCATAGCTTTGAATCACATCCGAAAGGCCAAGTGCCAGTGCAAGGGCCGCCTGGAAGGTTTCGCCGCCGGAAAGGCTGCCCACACTGCGCACCTTGCCGGTGTAATGGTCCAGCACATCCAAATCCAGTGTGCCCTTCGCCTCGGTGTTTTGCAGCTGGTGGCATTGCAGCTCGTACTGCCCGCCGGTCATCACCCACAACCGCTGGTTGGCAGCCTCCACCGCATCGGCAAAGTAGGCTCCCAGCACAAACTGCTCAAACTCCTGTTTTACATTGCCTTTTTCCAGGTTTCCGTTGGCGGTGTTGCTTAAACGGCGAATCAGCGCCTGCCGCTCCTGCTGCTGCTGGCTCTCTTTCCAGGTTTGCTCCAACTGACGGCAAACTCCCTGGTTTGTGGTCAGCCTGCCGGATAGCTGCAGCCGCCGGGCATCCAGCTGCTGCTTTTGATGTTCGCACTCCATCAGCTGCTGGGCCAGCTGTTCCATCTGCTGGGTTAATTCGGTCTCTGGCAGCTGAGCCAGCCCACTGTACTGCTGGTTCAGCTGCTGGGCCAGGGTTTCCAGAGTGGCTTCCAGCGTTTGTTTTTGCTCCTTCCACACAGCTAGCTGCTGGCGGTGTTCCTCCAGCTGCTGGGGTGTTACCCGATGTTCCGCAAACAGCTGGGCGGTCATGCCGCTGTTTGCCAGCTTATTGTGCCACGCCTCCTGGCTTTGCTGCTGCTTGTGGTCGGCTTGGGCCAGCCGCTGGCGTTGCTTATGCAGGGTTTCCTGGGCGGCCGCCCTTTGGGCAATGTACTGCTGCTGCCGCTGCTGCAAGCTCTGCCGCTTTTGCTCATTCTCCCCCAAAGCCTGGGCAACCTGCTGGGCCCGTTGGCTGGCCTGTTGGGGATCCATCTGGCCCAGGGTTTGTTCCATCTGGCGAACGCAAACCCCAACCCTGCTGCATTCCTCCTGGTAATGCTGCCGCTGCTGCTGGGCGCTTTCCCACTTCTGGCTCTGCTCCTGCCGCTGGTGGCGCAGCTGCTCCAGCTGCCGAACTTCCTGCTGCAAGCGCAGGCACACCTGCTGAGCCTGCTCCCATGTTTGCTGGGCCTCCTGCTGCTGGGCCTGCGCCTGGGCACGGCACTCCTGCAAGGCAAGGCTTACCGCCTTTGCATCCTCCTGAACCTGGGGCTGGGTGCCCTGGCAGAGGGCCAGCACCTGAGCAGCCCGCTCCAGATACTCCTGCCGCAGGGTTTGGGCGGTGGTATTGCTGGCCGCCGCCTGGCTGCGGGCCTGGGTCAGGTTTTGTTCTGCCGCCTCTTTCTGGCTTCGCAGGTCATTGAGCATTGCTTCGTTTACTGGGTGCTCTCCCACCTCAATTTGGGCTGGGGCGGGGTGGTGTAAACTTCCGCACACCGGGCAGGGCTGCTCCTTTTGCAGGGTTTGGGCCAATACGCCGGCCTGGTTATCCCAAAACCAGCGTTCTGCCTGGGTGTACTGGGTCTGGACTTCCTCAAATTGCTGCTGGCACCGCTGCAATGCATCCACATTGCCAAGGTGCAGCTTTTGCTGCTCCACCAGCTGCTTCATTTTGGTGTAAAGCTGGCCCAGTGCTTCCAGTGCGCCGTCCCAATGCTCCTTGTTCTGGCGAGCCCTGTGCTCCTGCTCCAGCGCCTGGGGCTGCTGCTGCACCAGTTCTTCTTTCTGGCGCACCAGTTCCTCCAGCTGGGCCAGCTGTTCCCGGGCGTTTTTTTCCTTTTGGCTGGCCTGTTCCAGTTGTAGTACCTGTTCCTTGTGCTGATTTTGCAGACTGAGCAGCTCTTGCAGCTGCTGTAACGCCTGGTGCAGCTGCTTGTGTTCCACCGCCAGCTGCTGGGACTGTTCTGTAAGCTGCTGGTACTCCTGCTGGGCCTGTTCCATGGCAGGTGCCAGCCGCTCCAGCTCCTCCCATCGGTTTTGAGCCTGGGTGTAGGCGGTTTGCTCCTGCTGGGCCTGCTGTATAGCCTGCTGCCACTCCCGGTATACCGGCTCCAGTGTGTAGGCTGCCAGTTCTTCCCGTTTGATTTGCTGTTCCAGCTTCTGGGCCTTGGGCCAGATGTCCATCAGCTGGCTGTATTGCTGCTGCTTGCTTATTTGCTGCTCTCTGAGGGCACAGTAAACTTGCAGCTGGTTTTGCCGCCCGGTTATCTGGTCTCTCTGCTGGTCCAGCGTTTGTATCTGGGCTGTAAGCTGCTGCATCTGTGCTGCATCCTGGCTGCAAAGCTGGGCCAGCTGCTCCAAAATTTCCGGGCAGCGCCAGATGCGCTGGGGGGTTTGCAGCAGCTCTGCCAATTCCGCCGGGGGCTGCTCCGGCAGGCAGATGGCCCCTATGTTCCGTTCCAGCTCCTTTTGGGTTTGGCTGCCCTCCGCATTGCACTGGGAGGCCATTTCCTTCAATTTCTTTTGTACCGCCTGGTACAGCTGCGTGCCAAAAATCTGCCGCAGCACTGCACTGCGCTCCTGCCCGGATTTGTGCAGCAGCTGGGCAAACTGGTTTTGGGCAATCATGGCAATCTGCCGGAACTGATCCACATTGATGCGCAGCAATTCGTTCACCGCCGCATCCACCTTTTCCTTGCCGTCTGCCAGTACCTTGTCACCGTCCGGCTCACACCGGTAAAGCTGCGCCTTGGCAGTGACCTTTACCAAAGGATACACCCCATCCTTTTTGCGCTGGCTTTGGCGGTACTGCTCCGGGCTGCGTTCAATGCGGTAGGTCTGCCCCCGGTGCTCAAACACCAGCTTCACTGCTGTTTCCAGGGTAGGGTCCGCATAATCGCTGCGCATCATCTTTTCGTCCCGTACCTGGCCGGTCAGCTTGCCAAACAAGGCATAGCAAATGGCATCAAACAAGGTGGTTTTGCCTGCTCCGGTATCCCCTGTCACCAAAAACAAACCACTTTTGCCCAGCTGGCCCAGCTCCACCTGCTGACAGCCCGCATAGGGGCCAAACGCCTGCATGGTAAGGGTTAATGGTTTCATTGCTCCTCTCCTTTCAGTTCCTCAAACACCTGTTCCATCACCGTTTGCTCCTGGGCATTCATGGGCCGGTGGTGCACACTTTCATAAAAAGCACCGAACAATTCTAGCGGGCTGGTGCTGTGTATATTTTTCTGCCACCGCCGGCTGCTGGCATTCTGTTCTCTGGCTTTGGGTGCAAAATCCAGTTTTACCAGGTTGGGGTACACGCTGCGCAGCCGGGGCGCCGCATTGAGCGGAGGTTGTTCGTCTGTAAGGATGGCGTGGATGTAGTCACCGCTGGGCTGGGCGTGTTCCAGCAGCTGCTCCAAAGGCCCTTTCAGCTGCCGCAGGGGCCGCAGGGGCGCAAAGGGCAGCTGCCTGCATTCCACCTGGCCTTTGGGGCCAAACTCCACCAAAACGGCAGATTTTTTGTGATGCACCTCACTTACCGAATAGGCCAGCGGCGAACCACTGTACCGCACCTGGGGCCGCCCTACCTGCTGGGGGCCATGCAGGTGACCCAGTGCCACATAATCAAACCCATCGAATGCTCTGGCCTCCACATGGTCCAGGTTGCCAAGGCTCAGGCTTTCGGAGTCGCAGGTTTCGGGGCAGCGGCCGGATGCCGTCACAAACTGGTGGGCCATAAGCACATTGCGGGCCGAAGGGTCCAGCTGTGCATGGCGAATCACCACCTCCACCGCCTGGGTATAGTCATCAATCTGCTCCTGGGGCCACTGGCTGCGCACCATGCTGGGGCGTATAAAGGGCAGTGCCCACAGATGCAGGGTGCCGTGCTCATCCTCCAGCTGGTAGTGTTCCAGTCTGCCTTCAAAGCTGGAAGCCAGGTACACTCCCCGGCTGGCCAGCAAACGGCTGCCAAACCCCAAACGGTCGGCACTGTCATGGTTGCCGCTGATGAGATACACCGGTATATTGAGCTGGTTCAGCTGGCTTAAAAATTCATCCAGAAGATTTACCGCCCCCACGGTGGGCACATTGCGGTCGTATATATCCCCAGCCACCAGTACACCGTCCACCTGGTTCTGGCTGGCCATCTCAACGCATTGAGCCAGGATATGCGCCTGATCTTCAAACAAATCCAGCTCGCACAGCCTGCGGCCCAGATGCAGGTCTGAAAGATGCAAAAATTTCATGAAAGCCTCCCGTACTGTGTTGTTTGTTCTATTGTAACACGCGCCAAAATCTCCTTCAAGCCAGCCTTTTCTTGCCCTGTGCTCCTGTGGTATACTGGTGGTTAATACATCTTGCAAACAGGAGCTGCCGCCATGCCATCTGTATTTTTGTGCACCCCTCTTTCCCTTCACAAACAGCCGGTTTGGGCCTATCGCCAGGAGTTTTTGAACAGTGGCGATTCCATTGATGGTTCCTGTGGGCTGGCCTGGGCTGCCACCTTTGAAGAATGGCTGGCCCGTGTGCAAGGGGCAGAACACCCCGCCGGGGAAACTGTTCCCACCACGGTGTTTTTGGTCATGGATGCCGTCACCTGCCAGCTGGTGGGCATGATTGCCCTGCGCCACAGGCTGGACGACCACCTGGCTCGCTGGGGCGGTCATGTGGGGTACAGTGTGCGGCCCGGCTTGCGCAATCGGGGGTACGCCACCGCGGCCCTGCAAGCACTGCTGCCCTACTGCCGCAGCCTGGGGCTGAACCAGCTTCTGCTCACCTGCTGGGCCGAAAATCTGCCCTCCGCTCAGGTAATTAAGCACTGCGGCGGTACATTGACCCGGGAAATTCAGCTCAATCAAAAAGCGGTGCACCACTATCACCTGCCTTTGTAAAATCCTGTTGCAAGCCCACTATTCCACTAAAAGGGAGCTCTTGCAGCATTGCTGTGTTGACAAAACACCCTCCTCTTGCAAGCAAATAACCCCCTTTTGCAGCCGATTGCACTGCAAAAGGGGGTTATTTTTGTTGTTTTTAAGTCTTTTTATACTTTTTGTAGTTAAATTTCGCAAAACAACTTTAGTAATACCAGCTTGCCAACCACTTGGTGCTGTCCACCCAGGCTTGTGGCACAGAGATGCCCGTTACAACCGGATAAAACCACACAAACACCAAGGCTGCCGCAGCAATCAAGCCCCAATAAAGCCAACGGCCCAACCGGGGATGCCGCTGCTGGAGCTGGTCCACCATCAGGGCCAGGGCTGCCACTGCAAACCAAAGGCTGGGGAAATAATGGTACTGGAAGGTGCAGCGGGTTACCAACACCCAGGGCAACAGCTGGGTGAGATAGAACACAAGGATGCCTCCCTGCACCCGGTTGGCTCTGCCACTGATCTGCCGCCACAACAGGGCACCCAGCCCCACCAGAGCAGACCACCACACCACCGGGTTGCCTATGCCGGAAATAGTGGCCCGCATCCCTTCTGCTGCACTGCCGGAATAATACCACACCGGCCGAATATCAAAGGGCCAGCTATACCAGCGAGACTCAAAGGGATGGGTACTTTTTAACTGGCTGTGGTATTCAAACATGGTGATTTGGCAGCGCCACCACTCCTGCAAGCTAAAACCGCCCTCCCGCCAGTAGTAGGGCAGATACGCCAGATAATAAACCAGCAACGGTACCGCCACAAAAAATACCACGCCGCCAGCCAGGGCCGTTGCCAGTTCCCTGCCAAACCCGGGCTGATTTTGCCGCCAGCGCACCCACAGCACACCAAAGTACAGCACGCAAAGGCCTGCACCGGCATAGATTCCCGTCCACTTGCTGGCCGCTCCCAGGCCAAAGGCCAATCCGCACAGTGCCATGGGCAGAATGCTTTTGCACACCCCTTTTTCCAGCACGCTTTGGGCATACCATACCATAAAATAGGCCCCCAGCAAAATAAAGAAGGTACCGTATACATCAATGGTAGCAATGCGGCTTTGGGCATAGCGCATTAAATCCAGAGCCGCCAGCAGGGCCGCAAAAAGGGCCGGGGCCGTTTTGCGGCTCAGGCGGCGCACAAACAGGTAGAGCACCGGAACCATGCCGATGCCAAACAGCACACCGGAAATGCGCCAGCCAAAGCCAGTCATGCCAAACAGCCAGATGCCCACCATCTGGAACACCTTGCCCAAAGGCGGATGGGTTGTTTCGTATACCGGCATTCCGTGCAGATGTTCGTAGGCCGTGCGCCCGTGGTAAATCTCATCGAAATACATGCTGTTGCGGTAGCTGATGGTCTGGGGCACCAGCTCCTGCTCGTCCATCAGGGCTGCCCCATCTCCCTGCACCGAAAGCAGCTGGCCCTGAGCATCCTTAAAGGCAATTTCCAGCACACTTGCATTGTCCAGAGTAATAGTATACCGCTGGCCGCTTTCCAGATTGGAAAGCGGCAGTTCCAACCAGTGGAACACATTGCTGTAATCCAGTTCCTGCTGCACCAGCTGCTGGCCTTGTTCATCCCACAGGGTAAGGGTACCATTCCAGTTTACCTCCGGATAAATCCAAAGGCTGGCTGGCTGCCCCTCCACCTGAACCTGAGCGGTAAAGGTTGTTCCTTGGGCATCCTGCACGGTTTGTGGTGCGGTCATGTCGCCCAGGTTCCAGAGGGAAACCACTGCGGTGAGGGCTGTAATCAGGGCCAGCAGCCCCGCCTCCCGGGCCGTCCAGGCCGGCAGACCTGCCGGGGCAGACTTGTGTTCCGGTTCCGCCGCCAAGGTGTAGGGCACAATGTCCCGCCCGGAGCAGATGGCCCAGGCGGCATACACCAGCAGCGCCGTACCTGCCACATTCATGGCGCTGATAATTACAATCATGATGCAGGAGGTAGTACTGTTTAAAAACTGGTCCTCTGTGCCGTTGTTAATCAGCACCATGGCCACATTCAAAAGGGTGGAAAAACTCAGCAGCCCAAAAGCTCCCAGCAGCCGACGGTCCCCAATACGGGCGGCAGCGGCAAGCAGCATCAGCAACGAAGCCATCAGGTACCGTTCATGCATCCGATGTCCAAGGCAAAATACCAGAGCGGTATAAACAGCCGCCAACAGCATGGGGCTGAAGCGGCGGTTGTTCATCCCCTGCCAAGCCAGCAATGCCAGGCACACGGTGGCAGCTGTAATACCCATGATGCCCAGGGTCTGCCAGGTAAGGCCGCCGGGCCAGATTGCATCGGTCTGGTTTACCCAGTTGCCGCCCAGTAAAGTAATAAGGTTAAAGGCATTCACACTGGCATAGGGGTAGCTGTTCACTGTGCCGGTGTACTTTTCCAGCAGCCACCCCACCGGCTGCTGGCCCCAAAAAGGCAGGGCGCTTAACAGCACCACCCCCACCGAGGCCATACCGCCCAGTACGCTGGTGGTCAGCACCTTCACCCAGGCAGACTTTCTCTCTCTTTTTTCCAGCAAGGGGGCCAAAAAGCAGATGGCCAGCACCGGCCCAAACAGCAGCGCTTGAGGTTTCACCGTGAGCGCAAGACCAAACACTGCGGCACCGGGTAAAAATTTGCGCCGGCATACCAGCCAGAAGGCGCCCACAATGCACAGCGCAAACACACTGTCCACCTGTTTCCACACCGCAGTGTCATACAGCAGCGGCGGGCAGAACAGGGCCATCGCAGCCAGCCGCAATGCCCTTTCCTCATCCAGATAGCGGCAAGCAATCTGCCATACCAGCAGGCCCAGCCCCATGGTGCACAGCGTAGATACCAGTACCATGAGCACCGTGTACGCCTTTGTGCCAAATGCAATACCGCCCAGCCGTGAAACGCTGCCCAAAAGCCATAGCACCAGCATATAGCCGGGAGGATAATCGGCAAAATAATCCGGCTGGTAAAAAGCCGCCGGGCCTTGCTCTGCCAGCTTACTGGCCCAGGCGGCAAAACAGTTTACATCGGTGGAATAACCATCTGTAATAACCGATAATCCCAGGTGCAGCACAAAGCTGCCAGCCAGCAGAAACAGCAGGGCAGAAGGCAAAGTGATTTTTTGTTGCTTCATATTGTCCTCTTTCCAGTTACACAAAAAACCGCAGACAGCACACTGTTCTGATTCTTATCCGAACAGCTGCCCTGCGGTCTTTTTTGATTTCAGCCTATTTTTTTATCAGGCTTTGCTTACCTTGGGGCCCTGAGCGGTATCTTCCACCACCCAGCCCATCTGGGTAATCTGTGCCCGCAGCGCATCGGCCGTGGCCCAATCCTTGGCCTTTTTGGCAGCGGCACGCTGTTCCACCAGGCTCATAACCTCGCTGGGCACCTGCTGGGTATTGCGGTTGTACAGCAAACCCAGTACGCCGGTAATCTCATCAAATACCTGGGCAGCCTGTTGCAGGGCTTCCTTGCTGGCTTCTTCGCCCAAAGTATTGATATCTTTCACCAGCTCAAACAGGGCACCCAAGGCATCGGGTGTATTCAGGTCATCGTCCATGGCAGTGATGAACTTCGCCTTGGCCTGCTTCGCCTTTTCTGTCAATGCGTCACTGCCCTGGCCTGCCTTCTCCAGCCGGAAATCCAGATTTTCACGGCAGGTGTACAGCCGTTCCAGGCTTGCCTTGCAGGAGCGAATCAAATCCACTGTATAGTTCAGGGGCATCCGGTAGCCTGCGGTGAGCATAAAGTACCGAATGGGCTCATACCCATACACCTCGGCCACTTCCCGCACAGTGAAAAAGTTATTGGCGCTCTTGCTCATCTTGTGGTTGTCGATGTTCAAAAAGCCGTTGTGCATCCAGTAACGGCTGAAGGTGCAGCCGTTGGCACACTCAGACTGAGCAATTTCGTTTTCATGATGGGGAAAAATCAAATCCTGACCGCCGCAGTGCAGGTCAATGGTGTTGCCCAGATGCTTGCGGGCCATGGCGCTGCACTCAATGTGCCAACCGGGACGACCGGGGCCATAGGAGCTTTCCCAGGCAGGCTCGCCGGGCTTAGCGGCCTTCCAGACCGCAAAGTCGGCGGGGTCTTCCTTCAAATCATCCGCCATCTGGCTGCGCAGTTCCCGGTTTCCACTCTCCAGATCATCCAGGTTCAGGTGGCTTAGCTTGCCATACTCGGCAAACTTTTTAGCGCGGAAGTAGACATCGCCATTTTTGGCCACATAGCCATAGCCTTTATCAATAATATCCTTCACAATGTCCAGAATTTCCTGCACATGTTCGGTTGCACGGGGACGCACAGTAGGCGGCAATGCATTCAGACCCTGGCTGTCCTTAATGTATTCTTCCTCATAGCGGCAGGCCACCTGCTGCATGGAAACGCCCTCTTCCTGGGCTTTCTTAATGAGCTTATCATCAATATCGGTAATGTTGGATACATACAAAACCTTATTGCCCTGGTATTCCAGATAGCGACGCAGTGTATCGAACACCACCAGCGGCCGTGCATTGCCGATATGAATAAAGTTGTATACGGTGGGACCGCACACATAAATACGGTACTCCCCTGGTACCTGGGGAATTAATTCTTCTTTTTTACGGCTCAGCGTATTAAAGATTTGCATACTTTTATTCGCTCCTTACTCCGCACCGCAACAGGGGTGCAGATTTTTAAATGCCTGTCTTTTGCTATTGTATCACAAAGTCTCCCAAAATGGTAGAGACCTGCCCTGAGGCTGGCGCAAAAAACTGTTTGCAATTCCTCCGCTGGGAAAGTACAGCTTATGTTTCAGCTTTTGGCTGCTTGTTCCAGCAACTGACTACGCAGTGCCAGCACACGCTCCTCAATGGCTTGTATGATTTTCAAAAACACCTCATCCGGCTGGCCGGTGGGGTCCTGCAAGCCCCAATCCTGCCGCTCTTTGCCCGGCACATAGGGGCAGGCCACATTACAGCCCATGGAGATGTATACATCTGCCTGGGGAATTTCTTCCAGCAGCTTGGATCGCTGCTGCTGTTCCATATCAATGCCGTACACCTGTTTCATCAGCCGCACCGCATCCTGGTTGATGCAGGGCTTTGTTTCGGTTCCGGCAGAATAACTTTCAAACACATCCCCCGCCAGATGACGGCCCAGGGCCTCTGCAATCTGGCTGCGGCAAGAATTGTGTACGCAAACAAACGCTACCTTCGGCTTTTGGCAAGAAAACTGCTGCATAACTACTCCTCCTTTTTTCTTTACAGTTTATTAGCCCTGCTGATTCAGCAGGTAAATGGCCAAATTTTCACTTTCATACGCAGGCATCAGGCCGCTTGGTGCATCGCCTGGCCAGCGTTTGGCATACACAAGGCACTGCACGCCCTCCTGCTCTGCCAGCTCCAACAAGTGTTGGGTGGAGGTCTGTGCGCTGAAAAACGCCTCGTTCACCTGTTGTTTGTGGGTGAGTACCTCCATGCTTACCCCCATGTTGGTCATGGCATAGGTCCACCCCTCCATGTACGCCTGCCGCTGGCTGAATGCGCTGTACACATTGGTGATGGCATCGGTCTGGGCGGGAGTGCTGGAGGTTTTGTTGGTGGCAAATTGCTGGCCTAGGGGCAGATTTTGCCGCAGCCACTCCATGGCCTGTTCATCCTCTGCGGTAATGGCTTTTTCCGCAAATTGGGGCTGGGTAACCCCTACCGTTACAGCCAGCTGCCCAGCGGCCTGGGCTGTGTAATTTATGGTCATGCACACCGTGCTCAACAGTCCCACAGCACCCACCAGATACACCGGCCAGCGATACCATCTTTTGCCCTCTCGCAGACGCTGCAAGGGTTCTACCCCCAAAATTGCCAGTGCAATCATGGCAACCAGAGCAAAATACACCTGGCTGGAACTGGTGTGATAGAACAGCTGGTAGGCCAGAAATCCGCCAGCCGCTACGCCATTAAGCAGAATGCGCGTGGCATCCAGCTTGCAGAGATTGCGCACCGAACTGGGAATCGTAAGAACCCACAGAATCACCTGGAAGGGCACCATGCACACCACATTGCACAGGCCAATCCCCACCAGCCACACATAACCAGAAATAGGCACCACCTGGCACAGCCAATCGGTGAGAGGGCTTAAAACCCGGTAGCACCAGGAATTGCGCATGGCAAAAATGGATAGCTCCATGCTGTTGGAACCAGAAGAAAACAGAATGAAATACACAACTCCAAAAACGCCTGCACACCCTGCGGTCAGAAGCAATGCCTTACCGTACTGCGGCTTTTGAAACGCCAGCACAAAAACCATGGTTACCACCAGGCTGCATACTAGAATTGCTGCTTCCGGCCCTTAGCCCACAGACAGCAAAAAGAAGGAGAGCAAGGCCAGAGCATACCAATTCCATTCCACAGCAAAATGCCGACGGCTCATGTGAATGAAGGCACACAAAAATCCGCACAAAAACACCAGCGCCGTTGCCTGGGCATTGATGTTAGTCACCAGATGGCGCAGCATAGTGTTGCCAAACAAACTTTCACCGTTGGAAAGAGGTTTCCAGAGGGATGCACAGGAAAAACCAACCAGCAAAAAGGTAAGCCACTGCCAGCCGTTGCGGATGTTTTTTGCATAATAGCTGGAGGCCATCGCCTTGAGGGCTGTCAGTTCCGCTGCCAGAAACAGCGGACCAAAAAAGAACACATATACATCATAGCATTCTGCACCGCTCAAAAGGCTTAGGGCAGACGCCAGCAGCTCGGTAAGATAGTGGTAGGACAAACGAACGCCCGAAAACCGAATGTCCTGTGCCGGAAACGCATTTCCCAGTGCCGCTGCGTTGCCCACATTCCAGAGCATATCCTGGTTTAATACCACGGAACCTGCGGCAGTTGGGTGCGGATTCCGTGCCGAAAAGCAGATGGTGTACAAAAACAACAGAATGCTCCATGCAAATGCTGTTTGGCTGCACAGGCCTTCTACGGCACGGTAAAGCAGCTGTTCTTTCGGTTGCTTAAACCGTTGAAATGCACTGCGACCAAACAGCACGATGGGTACAAGGGGAATCAAAAATAAGAGTTCCTGCATCTGAAAGCGAACAACCACACAGTGGCTTGCTGCAAGCAGCGCACTTCCGTATACAATGGATAGCAAGGGCTGCAATTCCTTTTGCTTTGGCCCAATCCAGTGGCTCAAGCATACCCCTGGCAGATAAAGATAGATTGCCGCCGCAGCCAAAAACAAGGGCAAGCGAAGCATCTGGGCACCACCTGCCGCACACACAAACAGATATAGCAGTACCGACAAAAGGGTAACTCCCCCTCGCAAGCAGGCCCACTTCCTGCTCTTTGCCGGGAGTGCAGCCCACCAACCATTCTGACGCAAAATTTCAGTCATACAATTCAATCGTCCTTTCTCACAGCCATCTGCCCCTGGTATTTCTGGGCATGAATTTTGTGCTTTTTGTATGTTTATCTTTAAGGGTAAAAGCGTTGTTTCTCCAGGTATGTGTATAACATCACCGAAATTCTTGATTTCTTTCAAAACTGCCTGGGTGCTTTGCGAATCCTTTTAAGTAAATTCCAAAAAATTGCAATCAAGCTACCCTATTGCTTAAATTGATTCATTCACCGAGTGCAGCGCCTCAAACACAGTATCTCCTTAAAAAAAATCGATGAACCTCCATTTTGATACAAAGTGCAAAAGTTTCATCCTCCAACAACCGAATCCCACTGGAATTATTTTTAAACAGCGTTCTGCAAGGACAAAACCTGCAACACTTATACTGTGGCTCCACTCAAATGGTTCAACCTGTCTGGCATCTTTCCATAGATTTAACCACTGAGGTACATTGTTTGAAAAAATTCTGTTTCCGGTTCATCATCTCCAGCCAGGAATATTATAGATTTTTAAAACAATGTTTTTGGAGCATTGCATTAAAAAATGCTTCCGTTCAATCTACCATACCACCTTGACATCTTGCCTGCACTGTCTCTTATTTAAACACTGTTAGCCTGAATTTCTCTCCGCTGTATTACAGAGCTGCAACCAAATACCCAAAACTCCACCTTACTTCACCTTGCAAACCAAGGCATAATGTTATTTCATCATAGCCCTTTATATCAGTATAAATAAAAAACCAGCACAAGGAAACTCCCTCATGCTGGTTTTAGTGAAATTATGCTGTAATTTGCTAAAAAACTGGCGCAACCAGCAGACGCCTGCCGTGACACCCCAAAGAATTGCAAGGCACAATCCTGGCATTAAAAAAAGAAAAAGCCGGCACCTACCTATTTTCCCAGGTCGTTTCCAACCAAGTATCTTCGGCACAACAGAGCTTAACTACTGTGTTCGGAATGGGAACAGGTGGGACCTCTGCGTCATCGGCACCGGCCGTTGTACATGAAAGCTTTCTTGCTTTCGCTGTTTTCAGCCTTCATATATTCTC
>CALWNE010000005.1 GCA_944382705.1 uncultured Allofournierella sp. | reverse complement strand
TCCATCACAATTAAGGTTCCGTTCAAGCTTCTTGATATTGTTCAATTTTCAAGGTCCTGGTCGCTTTTCTCTTGCGAGATAGCTTGTTTATTATATCTTGTCTTTAGTGCTTTGTCAAGTACTTTTTTCAAGATTTTTTATTCAGCTTTTCAGCGACAACCGCGTTATTTGCGGCTCAGTTATAATATCACATTCCCTGCCCATAAGTCAACACCTTTTTTCAAAAAAGTGTGATTTATTTGAAAATCACCTTTTTTGCCCTTAAAACTCTGCTAACGGTTTACCTAAAACAACCCCCGGAGCACATTATAATGTGCTCCGAGGGCAAAGCCATTTGCAAGCTTTGTGCCCATAAAATCCATTCGTGTTTTTGCGCTATTAATATGTATATAAAGAGATCTGCTTTTATATGCGTTTTGCCAATTTTAAAAAAGTATGCAATAATAAGAGCACTCCAGCTGTATTGTAACTAGAAAGGAGGGCGTGTTTATGCCCACCACAAACACAGCCCCTGTGTCGGCGCAGGCTGCTGTGGAGGAATTTGGCGATCTAGTATTGCGGGCAGCCTTTGGCTTGGTAAAAAATCCTCAGGATGCAGAGGACATTGCCCAGGAAGTATTTTTGAATCTTGTGCGCAGCAATCCCGTGTTTGAAAGCTGGGAGCATCAAAAGGCATGGCTTCTGCGCTGCACCATCAACCGGTGCAAAAGCCACTTTCGCAGCGGTTGGTATCGGTACAGTGCCCCGCTGGATGAAACTCTCTCTCTTCCTTTTACCCCGCAAGAAAGCATTGTGTTGGATGCCATCCGTGCTCTGCCAGAAAAATACCGGCAGGTTATTTATCTGCACTACATCGAAGGGTACTCCACCGCCGAGATTGGCCAGCTGCTAAACCGCCGGCAAAACACCGTTCTCAGCCAGCTCTCCCGTGGCCGGAACCTCTTAAAACACACGCTGAAAGGAGAATTCTGACCATGTCTTACTCCGACGATTATAAAAAAGCCATGGAAAAAGTATCCGCCAGCGAATCCTGGAAGGCCAGCACCCTGCAAAAGATGCAGCAGGTACAGCAGTCTCCTTCCCGCCGGGATTGGTTGCAGCAGTTCTGTTTTCCTCGTATGGCCGTGCCAGCTCTGTGCGCTGCGGTCCTTTGTTTTGCAATGCTTCCTACCCTGAATCGGCTGTCTCAGGATGCAACCCTGTCCGCTGTGCCCTCTTTGGCAAGCAGTGCCGAGCATAACCAGCGTTCTGTTCCTCAAAATGCCGCTGGGTTTCGCGCCCGCACGGCAGAGTTACCTGCTCCAAACCTGAATGTGCAGCAGGTAACTGCCCCCACTGCCTTCGAGGCTTTGCCGCCCAGCGCTACCCCTGGTACCGATGCCCTGAGCCAGCAGCAGCTGGAGCAGGGGCTGTTGACCTTGGAGCAAGGGCTGAAACAGGATTGTCAATCTGGCTTGCTGAGCCAATCCTATCTTGTGGAGGATGTACTGGCCTTTGGCACCGAATATGCCCAAGAAGAACTTGTGCTGTATGCGGTGCTTCCCTGCTCCCCTCAAGACTCCACCTTTTGGCTGTACAGCATTCCTATCGATTCCTAACTTGTCTTTCCTAAAGAGCCAGCCCTGTTTCTTTTCCATTGCGGTCACAGAAACAGGGCTGATTGTTTACGGTTTTATCAGATTTTTGGGGCAGGACCTGCCCATCACCGACACAATGGGATCCGGTTTGCTGGTTGTTACATCCAGCTGAAAGGCCGGTTCAATCCCCTTCTCCCGGCAGACTTGCCGAATGCGCTTTTCCACTGCATGGCTATCTGCAAAGCTGGTAACCAGCATCATAATCACATACTGATTTCGGCTGTACCGGCAGTACACATCTCCCTTGCGCAGGGTGTGGTACAGAATATCCCGCATGACAAGCATTCCGTGTGCCGTTTCGTCCCGGCTTACATTCTGCCCTTTGGGCGGATACAGGGTAGTGAGCATGAGCAGGGTGTGCTGATCGTTGCGTACCGCCAGCCGACTTGCTATGTCATACAGTTGCTTAAAGAAATCATAGGTACACCAGTAGGCGCCTTGCCCCGGCCGATCGTTTTTGCTGACCGCATTCAAATCCTGCCGGATGCGCAGCATATCTTCCATGGCATGGCCCGTGGTATCCATGGCCCACTGGTAGATACTGAGCACCTCTCCGGGCAGCGCAGTGCCGGTGCGATTAAAAAACAAATCGGTTACTATGGGGTATTGCCGCACCACGGCACTTTTCATCTCCAATACTCGCATAGCCCGGAACAAATTCACCTGGGCCCGTTGGTTGTAAGGCTCCACCAGGGTGGCACGGTTTGCAATCTCCAAAGCCTTGGCAGCATCCGCTCGATTTTGGCGCTCCAGCAGATATTCCGCCGCCAGATTTGCCGCCATCAAATAGGTTTTGCGGGCCTGATCCGAAAAAGCCGCTGTCCAGCTTCGGCTGCTCAGTTCCGGCAAAAAATCTCCCTGGTACAGCTGCAGCATGGCAAAACACAACTCCAGCCGCCCAGCATCGGGAGTTTGCTCCAGCTCGCAGGCCAATTCCGCCATACGATGAAAATCAATTTCCAGACGAATGTCCGGGTTCAGCTGGTAGTTTTTTTCGTTCACCACAATAAAATGAAAATCGCTGTGAACCTGCAGCCATTTTCGCAGCGAGTAGGCCGCATTTTTTAATGCACCCGCCGGGTTTTGAATCTCCTCCGGCTCCCAAAGCGCCTCCATCAACTGGCCATTGGTCATGCCCTGTTCCCGAAATAGAGCCAGAAGCACAAGCAATTCAATGTTTTTGTTCAGCCGGTCATCCTCGGTTACAAGGCACTGGTCATTCAGCCAGATTTTCAATCCTCCAAACATTTCAAAGCGCATGGTGTATTCCTGCATAGTCGATTCCTTTCGTTGCCAGTGACATGGTATCTATTGCTTATTATACCCTTTTAAGCCAGATTTGTACACCAATTCAAAAAGACCGGTTTGTAAAACCGGTCTCAGCTTGTAGAAAAACCTGCTTTGGCAATCAGACCAGAGCAGGTT
>CALWNE010000004.1 GCA_944382705.1 uncultured Allofournierella sp. | reverse complement strand
CCATCGGGAGGATTTGATTCCTCTGCTGGTTCCTGGCTATAAGCCAAAGGCCAAACAGGAGCAGCGTCCTGCAACCCGAGCCCAAGCCAAGCGAAACCAGCCGAAGATTATTAAGGGTCAGTTTGTTTCTCAGGATGGCAAAAAGGTTGCCGGCAGGGAAGCCCGGCCCACCTTTGCACCCAAAAAGAAAGGCAAGAGGAGATAATCTATGGCCCAGCGTAAAAGAAGAAAACGAGGCAAAAGAACCGTAACCATCCGTCTTACACTGCCCCAGGCAATTGTGCTTGGATTAGCCCTGTTCTGCTTGATTGTGGGTTTGAATCTGGGCATGGAAAACGGCACAGCCTCTGTACCCACCTGGAATGATTTATACCAGGCATTGGGCTTTACCACCACACCGGTGGAAACAGGAGAACTGTCCGACCAGGTGCAGGCGGTGCACTTTATTGATGTGGGGCAGGGAGATGCTACCCTGCTGCAAAGCGGCGATACTTATTGCCTGATCGACGCAGGTGAACCAGAAAGCAAAGAAGCGTTGCTTTCTTATCTGGAGCAGCAGGGGGTAGACCATCTGGCGTTGCTGGTGATGAGTCACCCTCATGCAGACCACATTGGCAGCATGAAGGCAGTTTTGGAGCAGGTGCAGGTGGACCATGTTCTGTTGCCGGATTTGGACAAAGCCCCCTATCCCACCACCCGCACCTTTGAAAAGGTAATGGATACCATTGAGCGGCTGCAAATTCCCACCACGGTATCCCAGGAAGGGCAGACCTTCCAGCTGGGAGAAGGCACCTTGGAGGTGCGCTTTGCCGGAATTGAAACCGATAATTACAACGACCTTTCCCAAATACTTTACTACCATGCACCGGGTCTGAGTGTGGTGCTCAGCGGCGATGCTGAAAAAGATTTGGAACAGCAGGCGCTGGAGCAGGGAGTGGTTCCCAAGGCGCAGGTTTACAAGGCTGCCCACCATGGTTCCAATACCTCCAACTCCATGGATTACCTGGAAGCAATTCAGCCCCAGTGGATTGTGGTAAGCTGTGGCAAAGATAATAGCTATGGGCACCCACATAAAGAGCCTATGCAGCGATTTGGTCAGATTGGCGCAGAAATTCTGCGTACCGACCAAAATGGATCGGTGGTAATTGCAGCCACCGAGAATGGCCTGCAATCCTATACCGCCAACGCAGCCTGAGCAGAAGGAGAAACTCATGGAACTCTACATACTGGACCGATGGGAAGGGGAGTTTGCGGTGGTAGAAGTAAGCTGTGGTGAGGATGTATCCTTTTTAAATGTGCAGCGCTCCCAGCTTCCTGCCGATGCACGAGAAGGGGATGTGCTGGTTTACCTGCCGCAACAAGGCTGGCAGATAAATCAACAAGCTACCCAACAGCGGCGTGAGGCGCTGCGTGCCCGTTTTAGCAAGCGGCCCCATCCTGCTGCAGACTAACAATCAACATCCCCAAGCCCTTTTATAGAGTGCTTGGGGGTGTTTTGTGCTTAAAAGAAAGCCAATGAAGCTGCGGGAATATTTAAAAAAAGAGGCCTTCAAATCCATAAAAGCCAATGAAGCAGAGGTGTAAAACTTGCTCCATTGGCTTTTGTTCTTGCTATAAATCAGTTGTTAAATCACATAGTTGGGGGCATCTGCGTCCCGATGTACCAGGTCTGCGATGGTGAACTGTTTGAGATAGTTTTGAATGGTTTCGTTCAAGCCTTTCCACAGGGGAAGGGTGCGGCACTCCGGTGCGTTTTCACAGTATTGCTCACCGTGCTCCAGGCAGGCGACAGGGGCCAAGGTGCCCTCGGTAAGCATTAAGATATCTGCCGCAGTGCATTCATCTGGAGAAACAGACAGCAGATAACCGCCGCCCTTGCCACGAACGCCCACCATAAAACCGTTTTTTACCAAAACTTTTACAATGATTTCCAAGTATTTCTCGGAAATTCCCTGTCGGGCCGCAATCTCCTTTAGTGTGACATAGCCCTGATTCTGATGCTCGGCCATATCAATGAGTACCCGTAGTGCGTAGCGGCCTTTAGTAGAAATGAGCATAGTTTCCTCCTGCGTAACAAATGATCTAGGTAATTCATATTATATGGGTGTGTTTATGTAAAATCAAGAGAAAACCCAAAAACCGTTTGGCAAATCCATGCTGTAAGTGCTCTCCATCCATTAAATGCAAAAATCCCCAGTGTTTGTGCTAAAACACTGGGGATTTTTTAGCTTTTAAAGGTCGTTATCCGGTTAAAAATCCAGCAACAGCCTTAACTTAGCAGGGCATATTCTGGATGGTGCCGTGGCTGCAATCCACAGAAACCATTACGCCGTCCTTAAGCAGGCTGGTAGCGTTGCTTACGCCAACCATGACAGCTTTGCCCAGAGCCAGGCCAGAAATAGCAGCATGGCTGTTCATGCCAGCCTGCTCAACCACAATGGCGCTGGCTTCACGCATGTAGGGCATCATGCTGTTATCGGTGTAGGGAACAACCAGAACATCACCCTTCTTGAACTTGCTGGCAACTTCGTCGCTGTTGCGGCAAACACACAGAGGGCCCTTGGCATTGTGCTCACCAATGCCAACGCCGCTGGCCAGCAAATCACCAACCATATGAACCTTCATCATGTTGGTGGTGCCGGAAACACCCACGGGAACACCAGCGGTTACAACAACCAGTTCACCCTCGTGCAGCAGGCCACGGTCCACAGCAGTCTTGATGGACAGGTCTACCAGCTCGTCGGTGTTAGCGGCAGCGGGCATCAGCAGGGGATGTACGCCCCAGGAGATGGCCAGGTGACGCTGTACCTGCTCATCCATAACGCAAGCGATGATGGGAGTCTGGGGACGAACCTTGCTCAGCAGACGAGCAGTTTCGCCCATCTGGGTAACGGTAACAATAGCGCTGGCCTTGATGTTGGCAGCGGTGCCGCAAGCAGCATGGGCAGTAGCGCCAGCAATGGTCATACGGGTGTCAACCGGCGGCTTGCGCATATGCTCAATGTAGCTGGAGTCACTCTCGGTGCGGGCGGCAATGGCAGCCATGGTGCGTACAGCCTCAACGGGGTACTTACCGGCAGCAGTTTCGCCGCTCAGCATGATGGCGCTGGTGCCGTCGTAAATGGCGTTGGCCACGTCGGTGATTTCTGCACGGGTGGGGCGGGGGTTTTCGATCATGCTTTCCAGCATCTGGGTAGCAGTTACAACGGGCTTGCCAGAGGAGAAGCTGTGGTAGATGATGTCCTTCTGAATCATGGGAATCTCGGTGAAGTCGATTTCCACACCCATGTCACCACGAGCAACCATCACGCCGTCAGCAGCAGCAAGGATTTCATCGATGTTGTCAATGCCTTCCTGGTTCTCAATCTTGGCGATGATGCGAATGGGGGAGTTGTGCTCGTTCAGCAGACGGCGAATGTCCTGAATGTCCTGAGCATTGCGGGTGAAGCTGGCAGCGATGAAATCGTAGCCGTTCTGAATGCCAAACAGGATATCGTCCTTGTCCTTCTGGCTCAGGTAAGGCATGGACAGGGAAACGCCGGGAACATTGACGCCCTTGTTGTTGTTGATGGGGCCGCTGTTGTTTACAACACACTGGATGTCGGTCTCGGTGAGAGCAGTAACAGTCAGGCTGATCAGACCGTCGGCCAGCAGAATGGTGCTGCCAACAGAAACATCGCCGGGCAGATCCTTGTAGGAAACGGAGCAGATTTCGTTGGTGCCTTCCACTTCACGAGTGGTCAGGGTAAAGGTCTGGCCAGCCTCCAGCCGGGTCTTGCCATCCTTAAATTGACGCAGGCGGATCTCGGGGCCCTTGGTATCCAGCAGGGCTGCAACGGGCATATTCAGCTCAGCACGCAGCTGCTTCAGTTTGTCCAAACGGCCTTTATGCTCTTCGTAGCTGCCGTGAGAGAAGTTGAAGCGGGCAATGTTCATGCCGGCCAGAATCATCTCGCGCATTACGCCCTCACGGTCGGTAGAGGGGCCTAAAGTACAAATGATTTTTGTTTTACGCATCCGTAAAATCCTCCTAAGATTACTCTCTTGTCATTTCATCCATGCGCTTTAAACAAAGCGCTGCCAAAATGTCTCGCTGGGCTTATTATATAATAAAACGCCCACACTTAAAAGAGAGGATTTACGCTTTGTGAAAAGTATATGCAATTTAACAACATTTTGTTAAGAAAAGGCTATTTTTTTAACGAATTAGCGAATTGCATAACTGACCGCAAAGAAAAACACCCAGGGATATTCTAGTTTTACAACAACAAAAATCCATTTAGTCAAGGTAACACATAAAATAATGGCGGTACAGAATAAAATATTCGGATGAAAGTATTTTTTGAATGCATGGGCCATCAGCCCATAAAGGGCTTTGTATTGTAATAAAGAATTAAAAGTACATATTAATCTTATAAAAGTTACGCTTTGCCGAAACCCGTCTGAATTTCACCCTGAAAATTAAACACCAAAGAGTTTTGGCTGATGGAGTATTTTGTGCTATAATAAAAGAACCATAAGTAAAAAGGAGGTCATCAGAAATGGCAAAACGAGTGTTTCTGGTGGTATTGGATAGTTTTGGTGTAGGCTTTGAGCCGGATGCCGACCGCTTTGGCGATGTGGGGGCAAATACCCTGGCCTCCATCGCAAAGCACGAGAATTTCAAAACGCCCAACATGGCCCGCATGGGTCTGTTCAATCTGGATGGGGTTACCTGTGGTCAGCCTCAGCAGCAGATTATCGGCAGCTATGCCCGCTTGCAGGAGGCAAGCAATGGCAAGGATACAACCATTGGTCACTGGGAAATTGCCGGTATAGAAAGTGAGCGGGCTCTGCCTACCTATCCCAACGGATTTCCCCCAGAGGTTATTCAAAAATTTGAACAGCTTACTGGCCGCAAGGTAATTTGCAACCTTCCCTATTCTGGCACAGAGGTGTTGAAGGACTATGGCGAGGAACACATGAAAACCGGTGCCCTCATCGTGTATACCTCGGCAGACAGTGTATTCCAGATTGCCGCCCACGAGGAAATCGTGCCTGTGGCTACGCTGTACGAATACTGCCAGATGGCACGGGATATGCTTCAGGGTGAGCACGGTGTGGGCAGAGTAATTGCCCGTCCCTTTGTGGGCAGCTGTGCAGCGGACTTTAAGCGTACTGCCAACCGCCATGACTATTCCCTCAAGCCCCCTGCAAAAACCATGCTGGATTACCTGAAGGAAGCAGGCAAAGATGTCATTGGTGTTGGCAAAATTTACGATATTTTTGATGGCGAGGGTATTACCGAAACCATCCGCACCAAGGGCAACGCCGAAGGCATTCAGGTTATGCTGGATTTGACCCAGCGTTCCTTTGATGGCCTGGCTTTTATCAATTTGGTTGATTTTGATATGGCCTATGGTCACCGCCGGGACATTGCCGGCTACGCCGCCGCTGCCACTCAATTTGATGAAGGGCTTGGCCGTATGCTGGAGCTTTTGGGCCCTGATGATATGCTGGTTGTAACAGCGGACCACGGCTGTGACCCCGGCTATACCAAAACTACGGACCACACACGGGAATATGTACCTCTGCTGATTGCCGGCGGCTCGGTTAAGGCCGATAACAACCTGGGTACCATTTTAGGGTTTGGCGCCATTGGCAAAACCATCTGCTCCTATCTGGGTGTGGATGCGCAGCTGGATGGCAAGGACCTGTTGTCGCATATTCAAAATTCCTAAAAAACAAACAATGCACCCAGCATTCTGGCACTCAGGAAGTGTTCCTGGGTGCCTTTGTTTTTCACAAAATGAATTGACTTTATAAACAAAATATGACAAAATGAAACAATCGATTACAGGGAATAATCAATTTAGATGGAAATTTTGAAAAATTTGAAATAAATTCACCAGAAGCGTCGTTTAAATACTGTAAACCCATTGTTTGGGGGTACAACCCTGGCGCATCTGCAACCAACGGTGCAAGGCAATGCGTTCAATTTTGTTTGGAAATGAGATAAGATATTTATGAATCACTTCAGTTATAAACAGATTGTTTGTCTGGTGATTGCTGTGCTGTTTACAGTGGATAGTTTGTGGCGCACCTTTACCTCCAACTTTAATTTTGGTCACCTTTTAATTTATATGATTACGCTCTGTCTGTGGATTTACGCTGTATGGGCACCTTCC
>CALWNE010000003.1 GCA_944382705.1 uncultured Allofournierella sp. | reverse complement strand
CGCCTTCAAAAGGATGTCGCCCACCATCCACAGGTGCAGGTCGGTGTACTGCATCCGCACCACCGGTTCCTGGCCCTTGGTTTGCTCAAAATACGGGCGGGAAAGGTCGGTGGGTTTTACTGCGCCGCTGTAATTGCGCAGCAGCTTTTTCTTCTGCCGCTCACTCATCAGGTTGGTATTGCCGATGTAACGCTCCTCCAGGGGGCGGCTGCGGCGCACCAAAAAGTTCACACCGGGTACAGCGGGCATCCGCTCCGCCACTGCACCCACAGCCCGGCGCAGGGGCAGGGGCACTTTATCGTACCAGGACACGGTGAACGGCTCCTTGTAGATGTTGTAACCGCCAAAGAATTCGTCGGCACCCTCGCCGGAAAGGCAGACCTTTACCTGCTTGGAAGCTTCCCGGTTTACAAAGTACAAAGCGGCGCTGGCTGCGTCGGCCAGAGGCTCGTCCATGTGGTACTGAATCCGGGGCAGATTTTCCCAGTATTCCTCCGGCTCAATGCGGTAGGCATAGTTATTCACGCCCATGAACTTGCTGAACTCTGCCGCATAGTCGGTTTCGTCGTACTGCTTGTTTGCAAACCCCACGGTAAAGGTTTTGTCCACATGGGCCAGATAGGCCATGTAGCTGGAATCCACGCCAGAGGAAAGGAAGGAGCCCACCTCCACATCACTGATCTTGTGGGCAGCCACACTCTGCTTCATCACCTGCTCAATGCGCTCCTCCCAGTCGTTGAGCGTGCCTTCCTTGGCAGGGTCAAAGCTGGGCTGCCAGTAACGGCGGATGGTCACCTGGCCATCCTTCCACAGCAGGCAGTGGCCGGGCAGCAGCTTTTTCACTCCTTCAAAGAAGGTGTTCTCTCCGGGAGAATACTGGTAGGTCAGATACAGCTCCAGCTGCTGACGGTTGATTTGTTTATCAAACCCAGGGTGGTGCAAAAAGCTCTTGATTTCGCTGCCAAACAAAAGTTCCTGCTGCTGGGTCAGGTAGTAGTAAAAGGGCTTGATGCCAAAGTAATCTCTGGCGCAAAACAGGCTGTTGTCCCGGCTGTCCCAGATGGCAAAGGCAAACATACCCCGCAGGCGGCCCAGCAGGTTCTGGCCCCACTCCTCGTATCCGTGGAGCAGTACTTCGGTATCGGAATGGTCGCTGGCAAAGGTATGGCCTTTCTGAATCAGCTCATCCCGCAGCTCCATAAAGTTATAAATCTCGCCATTGAACACAACGGACAGGGCCTTGTCCTCATTGAACATGGGCTGTGCGCCGCCTTCCAGATCCAAAATGGACAGGCGCCGATGGCCCAGGGCCACCTCCTGCCCAAAATAGCTGCCCTCTCCATCGGGTCCCCGATGGGCAATAGCATCCATCATTGCTTTTAAAATTTCTTCCCGCTTTTCCCGCAGGCCGGTAAAGCCAACAATTCCACACATAGGACTGTGAATTCCTTTCTTCATTCCCAGGCCTCTGGCCCGGATTTGGTCGCTTCCCCGCCGCCCTTTGGCCATTTGCCGGGCCAGGCCGAAAGGGCCTGCCGGGCCGGGCAGGGTTATTGATTTATTATACTACAATTATGTGTTGTTTAAAAGAGATTCTATCCCCATCCACAGCTCTGTCCCCAAATTCTTTCTCCCCGCATTTCCTTCGGTTTAACCCGTTTGCATCCAGGGGCATTTCTTTGCATAAAAAAACAGCCCCAATTTCCTTGGGGCTGTTTTTAAAGATAGGATAGTCCCTGCCTGCCGATCGCTGTTTCGGCTCAAGGAACCGCAGTGGGGATGGGGGTGGGCTGCTCCTCTGCCGGTGGGGTTGGCGTAGCCGTGGGCTGTTCCTCTGCCGGTGGCGTGGGGGTAGCTGTGGGCTGACCTTCTGCCGGTGGTGTGGGGGTAGCCTCAGCTCCTTGCCCAGGCTGGGGGCTTGCCGTGGCCTGGGCTCCATTCTCCCCTTCCGGCGCCTGGCTGGTTTGGGGCTGGGCCGAAGTATCCGGTGCCGGGGTCTGCTGGGCAGTTTCGCTGGGACGGGTCAGCTCCTCAATATCTCCCGGTGTCCACACCGGCTGCAAGGTGCCGTCGCTCATCTGGTGGGATACATCCAAACGGCCGCTTTCGCCGCTTTCCACACCCTTGCCGTCCTCATTTTTCAAAATCCAGGCTGCAAACTTCATCTTGTAGTCCAGATTGTTCAGGGTACCCAGCAATACCTTGGCCCTGCCCTGGTACACAAAATACACCTCGTTGGGGTTGCTTAAATCCACCAGGGTGGCCTCGTTCTTCATGTCGTACTGGTCCATCACATCCAGCAGCTGGCTGAGCTGGTCCATCTGCTCTTCATCCTGGCTGGCAAGCTGGTAGCCGGGCAGCAGCTGCCCCACCTGGATGCCCCGCAGCTGAGGCAAATCCGGCTGGACGGTATCCACCTTCATCACACTCAATCCTGCGCTCAGGGTTGCCCAACCGCCATCGGTCTGCACGCACCAAGTCTCGGTAGCGGGTGCAACCCGAATCACCAGGGTGCTGGGCAGGCTGCGGCGAATCTGCACCGTTTCCAGATAGGGCAGCGCAACCAGCATCTGTTTTTCCTTTTCTGCCGCCGAAAAGGAGAACAGGTTATCGCCTACTTTTACATCCAGCGTGCTCAAAATAGCCTCCTGGGTATAAATGCCGGTATTGGGCGGGGTGCTCTTGTCCAGATTTTCCACCCGGAAGCTTTTCACCTGAAACAGCACCGTCACCGAAAGAGCCACACCCACACCAATGAGAATCAGGGTGAGCAACGCCAGCAAAAAATTACGCCGTCTGCGCCGGCGGCGCATCTCGCTTTGGGTCAGCCGCCGGGGCGGCTTGGAGGTGCGCACCGGTGCCGAACGGGTCTGGCGCTGGCGCTGCTGGGCCCGCAGCTGCTGTTCTCTCTGGCTCTGCCGGCCCTGCTGCGGCTGCCTGCCGCTGGCTGCGGAACGGGGGTAAGCGGTCTGGGTTCTGCGGGCGGCCGCAGACTGACCCGACCTGCTGCCGCCCGGTACGCTTTGGCGGGAGGATGCACCGGCAAACACTGCTGGCTCCGTCTGGCGGTCAAAGGGCACCGCTCTGGGCGGCCTTGTTTGACTGCGCTGTGCCGGACGGGCTGCACCCGGAGCACGGGATGCCCCAGCACCCTGGGGGCGCCGCTGCGGTTCCTTGTTCCGTTTCTGCTTGCTCACTGTCCATTCCTCCCGTTATTCCTATACAAAATGTTATTTTTCAGTTTTATTCAACAGATTTCCCCTGTTTTTTCAACAACTCTGCCAGCGCAGTCCAGATTTTTTCCAGGCTGTCCGGGTCAGCCAGGGTACGGGCCTTCCGGCCCATTTCCTGCAATTTACCAGGCTGGGCCAGCAGGCTCTGCACCTGCTCCACCAACCGTTCCCCTGTAAGGTCTTTTTCTTCCAGCACCAGGGCAGCACCGGCCTTTTGCAGCTCCAGTGCGTTGTAATACTGGTGATTTTCCGCCACATTGGGGCTGGGAATCAAAATCGCTGCCCGTCCCACTGCTTCCAGTTCCGCCAGGGTCAGTGCCCCTGCCCGGCCAATCACCAAATCCGCTGCGGCCAGCATCTGGGGCATATCCTGAATGTATTCCCTGGCTTGAATGCCCTCATAGCCAGCAAATCCTTTTTGCCGCCCCAGCTCTGCAAACAGTTCCACACCCCGGCTGCCGGTGGCATGGATGTGCAGTACCGGCGCCTTGCTTTTCATCTCCCAGGCTGCCAGGTCGGCCACTACCTCATTGATGCGCCGTGCACCCAGGCTGCCGCCAAAACTCAAAATGACGGTGCGGTCCCCTGCGCCCAATTTGGCACGGGCGGCCTGCCGGTCCTGCTGGAACATTTCCGGGCGCACCGGGTTGCCCACAACCTTGGTCTTTTGGGGTGCACCTAGTTTTTCCACCGCAGCAGCCACTGCGGCAAACACCAGGTCCACATCCTTTGCCAGCAGCTTGTTGGTCACACCGGGAAAGGCGTTCTGCTCATGAATGGCGGTAGCAATGCCCATCTTAGCTGCACAGCGCACCACCGGGCCGCTTACATAGCCGCCGCAGCCAATCACCAAATCCGGCTGTACCTCCTTCATCATGGCCTTTGCCTTCGGCCCGGAAAGAGCCAGGTTCCACACAGCCTGCACATTGCGCACCAGATTTTTAGGGGTTAAACTGCGCTGGATTCCGTTCACCTCAATGTGGTGAAAGGGGTAGCCCTGAGCCGTTACCAGTTTGTATTCCATGCCCGCTTTGCGGCCTGCAAAATGAATTTCTGCCTGGGGGCAGTGTTTGCGGATAACCCCCGCAATGGCCAAAGCCGGATTGATGTGACCGGCAGTGCCGCCGGCTGCAATCAGTACACGCATGAACCGTGCTCCTTCCCGTTATTCCCGGCCGGATCGAAATCTGGCGTAGGGATTTTGTTGTTGTTTTTCAAATTCAGCCTGCATCTGCTGGGCTTTGGCCTGCTCCCTGGCGGCCTTCAGCTCTGCCTGCCTTCGGTTGCCTGCCCGGCTTACACTCAAAATCATGCCCATCTGGCCCAGCAGCAGCATCAGGCTGGTACCACCCGAAGAAAAGAACGGCAGACTGATGCCTGTGTTGGGAATGGTGTTGGTAACCACACCCACATTGAACCAGAACTGAAAGCCAATCTGGGCAATGCAGCCAATGGCCAGCAGGGTGCCAAAGCGGTCGGGGGCTTTTCGGGCAATCACAATGCCCTGTACAATCAGCATGCTGAACAGCAAAATGCAAACCAGTGCGCCTACCATGCCAAGCTCCTCGCACAGAATGGCAAAGATAAAGTCATTTTGCGCTTCCGGCAGCCACATGTGCTTCTGCACACTGTTGCCAATGCCCACGCCAAACAATCCGCCGGAGCCGATGGTGTAAAGACTCTGGCCGGTCTGCTGAGTGGAACCCTGCATATCCGAAAAAGGGTCCAGCCAGCCCTGAAGCCGTTCCTGTACATAGCCGCCCTTGGTCACCAGAAGCACCGCAAAGGCAGCCCCCACCGTAACACCGGCACACACAAACCAGCGCATCAATGCGCCGCCCACAAACATGATGGACGCAGTGATGCAGGTCATGATAATCATGGCACTGTGGTGGGGCTCCAGCAGCAGCAAAACCAGAATCGGCATAAGAAACAGGCCGGGCATGATAACTGCCAGATACAGGTTTTCGCCAGGCTTGATGCCGCCCAGGCGGCCCTCAATGCGCTTTTCGTAGCGGGAAAACCAGTCCGCCAGCATTACAATCAGCCCAAACTTTGCAATCTCACTTACCTGAATGCTGGGAAAATGCTCAATATTAATCCATCGTTTGCATCCCTTGATGGGCTCCATAAACAGCACAAAAACCAACAGAATCAAACAGATGATATACAGGCCACGGGCCATTGGCCGCAGCTTGTTGTAATCAAAATAGGAGGCCACCCACATAGCCACCAACCCCACACAGGCATAAAGCACCTGGGGGCCAAAATACTCGTAAATATTGCCAAACTTATACAAAGCGGTGGCATAGCTTGCACTGAACAGCATCAGCAGGCCAAACACCTGAAGCACGCACATGGTGGCCACAAAGCCGCCGTTCAGCTTGCCGGGATTTTTATAAAAAAGTTCCCGAATGGTTTGCGCCAAACTTTTTTTAACCCTTTTGCGGCGCACGGGGCCGGAGGGCGGTGTGGGAGCCGAGCGGCGGGCCCTGGTACTGGTACCGGAACCGGCCAAGCGGTCAGAGCGGTTTTGTCCGCTGGTGCGGGCCGCTGCCGCTCCCCCAGCCCGGTTTGCGGGCCGACGGTTGGCAGCCCCGTATGGAATTCGCTTGCCAGACTCAACAGCCATGGGCCAAGCCTCCTTTCGCAATGGAGAATTCAATCAATAGTAAAAATACGCAAAGGCCAGGCCCAGTGCCACAAACAAAGCAGCCAGCAGGCTGAACCCTGCATCAATTTTCACCTCACTCCAGCCACGCATCTCAAAGGAATGGTGAATGGGGGTCATTTTAAACAGACGCTTGCCATGAGTAAGCTTAAAGTAGGTAACCTGAATCACCACCGTGGCAGCCTCCCAGATGTAAACCGCGCCAAAAAAGAACAAAATCTCGGGGCGACCCATGCCGTAGGCAAGGCCGGTGACAGCGCCGCCCAAAAACATACTGCCGGTGTCACCCATAAAGGTTTTGGCCGGGTAGAAGTTCCAGATCAAAAAGCCTGCCAGGGCACCTGCCAAAGCCGCCGCAAACAGCGAAAGATTGAACTGCCCCAAAAATCCTGCCAGGGTCAAAAAGCCCAGCATTGCCACAAAGGTTACGCAGGAGCACAGGCCATCAATGCCGTCGGTCAGGTTAACCGCATTCACCACAAAAATAATGAACAGGTAAGAAAGCGGATAAAACAACAGGCCCAAATCCACCATGCCAAAAAACGGCAGGGTGATGTAGGTACTCAGGGTACCATTCCAGTACAAACCACCCAGGAACACGGTGGTAACCACCAGCTGGCCTACAATTTTTTGCCAGGCCCGCAGCCCCAGGTTGCGCTTTTTTACCACCTTGATAAAGTCGTCAAAAAAGCCGATGGCACCAAAGCCAAAGGCCGCAAAAACAGCCAGATACAGGTTCTGGCTGCTTGCGTTGCCAAACAGCTCCGGGGTGGAGTGCAGCAAGCTGCACAGCGCCAGCACCACACCCACTACGCTGGCCAGAATAAAGCACAAGCCACCCATGGTGGGGGTACCCTGTTTTTTGTTATGCCAGGTAGGCCCAATCTCCTTGATGGTTTGGCCAAAGTGCAGTTTGCGTAAAAAAGGAACAATTACAATGCCGGAAACGGCTGCGATGATAAATCCGCAAGCAGCCGCCAAAATCAGCGCATAGCGTGCCATAAATTCAAAACTCCTTACTCCGATTTCTTCACATCTTCCAAATGTTCGTACACCGCATTCAAAACAGCCTCCAGCTTGATGCCCCGGCTGGCCTTCGCAAGCAGAGCATCTCCCGGCTTCAACACCTCCAGCAGCCAGCAAGCTGCCTGCTCCGGCTGTTCAAACCAATGGGCTTCCAGGCCCATCTCGCCTGCCTGCTGGGCCATTTCCCGGCTGGCCGGCCCCACTGCTGCCAAGGCCTTCAGGCCTGCCCCGGCTGCCCAGCAGCCTGCCTGCCGGTGGGCCTGCTGTTCCAGGCTGCCCAGCTCCAGCATATCGCCCAGCAGGGCAAATTTACGGCCGCTGCAGGGGTATTGCTCAAACATGGAAAGGCTGGCCTTCATGCTGTCCGGGCTGGCGTTGTAACAATCCTCCACAAAGGTAATGCCCCCCACCTGCCGGATGTTCTGGCGCATTCCGGTGCTCCGGTACTGCCCCAGAGCCTGGGCGCACACCTGGGGGTCTAGCCCCAGCCGGGTGGCAGCAGCATAGGCCGCCAGGGCATCGCTCACACTATGACGGCCCAGCGCCGGAATATACACCTCAAATCGGCCGTGCAGCCGGTCGTTCAGATAAAAATGCTGCCCCTGTGCAGTGGCTTCTATCTCACTGGCCCACACATCTGCCTCACGGTCCTCCAGGCTGAACCACACCGGTCTCACATGGCCGGGCAGCTGCCCCTGCTGCTGGGCACGGCGCAGATATTCGTCGTCCCCGTTCAGAGCCAGAGGTGCCCCCTCCGGCAGCCCGTCGCAAAGTTCCAGCTTGGCTTTCAGGATATTCTCCCGGCTGCCCAAAGTTTCCAGGTGGCTCACCCCAATGCAGGTGATGATGCCCGCATTGGGCCGGGCGGCGCAGCTCAGCCGGTGGATTTCCCCCAGTGCACTCATGCCCATCTCCACCACGGCGTACCGGGTAGAATCCTCCAACCGGAACAGGGTGTTTGGCACGCCAATTTCATTGTTTTGGTTGCCTTCGGTTTTCATGGCAGAGCCAAAGGCCGAAAGTACCGCATAGCAAAACTCTTTTGTGGTGGTTTTGCCCACACTGCCTGTAACGCCAATCATCAAGGGGTTAAAGCATCGGCGGTAGTTGGCCCCCATGGTCATCATGGCCTGGTGGCTGCTGGGGCAAAGAATCAACTGTTCTGTGGGTACCCCCTCCACGGGGTGGTTTGCCACTACGAATGCTGCCCCCTGCCGGATGGCCTGGGCGGCAAAGTCGTGGCCGTCCACCCGCTGGCCGGGAAAGCAGACGAACACGCAATCCGGGCAGATGACCCGGCTGTCTGTAACCACAGCGGAAATTTGTTTGCCCGCTGTTTGGCCCGGCTCGGCCAAGCCTTGCAGCAGAATGCCCGCTTCAATGGGCTGCATAAAATAGCCTCCTTCGCAACACACGGCCCAGAGCCTGGCCGTTGGCCCGGCCCTGTGCCGTGGTAAAATAATGTACTGTTATTTCCACGATATGCCCCCCACAGCGCTGTCATGTATGCTTGTGGGGCTTTTTGTGGATTAGGGTTGCTGCTCGGTCTGTTCCTGTGCCTGCGATTCGCTCTCCGAGCCGCCCTCTGCTTCGGTCTGCTCCTGTGCAGAAGGCTGTACCGTCAGCGCCACAATCGTTCCCATGGGTACCTGACTGCCTGCTGTGGTGTCCTGCTCGGTCACCGTGCCATTCTGAGCACTCAGCCGCACATTCAAGCCCGCTGCACTCAGCATCTGACTGGCCAGAGCCACGCTCTTTCCGGTCACATCCGGCACCTCGGTGTAGGTAAAGTCCGCACTGTCGGTGTACAGATAAACGGTCGTGCCGCCCGGCACCCGTGCACCGGCGTGGGGATACTGGGCCAGCACGGTGGTGCCGGAGCCCACCTTCCGGTGGTACAGGCCCTTTTTGTTCAGCTGAACCTGTGCCAGATCCCACTGGCTGTAAGTGCCATCCAATAGGTTGGTAACCGTTACATCTCCCTGGGGCAGCAGGCTTTCATCCATCTCAAGGCCCAGGTAGGGGGCAATCTCACTGATAATATTGCCCACCAGCGGCGCACTCAGCATGGAGCCGTATTCCGTGGCTGCGTGGGGCTCATCCACAAATGCCAGGATGGCAATTTGCGGGTCATTGATGGGCAGCACCGCAGCAAAGCTGGATACCTTTTCGTATCCGCCGCCCTCACGCTGGCCCAAATCAAGCTTTTCACTGGTACCGGATTTGCCACCAATGCGGTAGCCTGCCACATAGGCATTACGGCCCGCTGCGCCTTCGGCGCCATTGGCCACAACCCCTTCCAGCATGGTGAGCACCTCTTTGGCCACTTCCTCGCTGATAACCTGCCGTTTTACGGTGGGGGTTGTTTGCTGCACAACATTGCCGTCACTGTCCGTAATCTTATCCACAATGTAGGGCTGCACCAGATAGCCGCCATTGGCCACCGCTGCCACGGCAGTAATCATCTGAATGGGGGTTACCTTCTGGGCCTGTCCAAAACTGGTGGAGGCCAGGTCAACCTCACTCATGGTTTCCATGGGATGGTAAGAAATATCCTCCACCGGGGTCTGTTCCGCAGGCAGGTCAATGCCGGTTTTTTCGGTAAATCCAAACCCGTTGTAGTATTCCGAAAACAGGGTTACTCCCAACCGCTGCGCCTCCTGAATGGTGGCAATGTTGCAGCTGTTGTACAGCACCTGGCCCATATTCTGCCAACCGTGGGTCACATGCTCTGCGCAGGAATATACCTGGCCCAGCACGCTGTATGCGCCGGGGCACAGATACTGGGTTTCGGGCTCGCTGAGGCCTGCATCCAGTGCCGCTGCGGTGGTTACGATTTTAAATACAGAACCGGGTGTATACAGCTCGGTAATGGCCTTGTTCTTCCACTGGTACTGACGGGCCTCACCCTGCTTTTGCACAAATTCCTCGTCGCTCAGGCCTTCGAGTGTAGCGGCCAGCGTGGGGTCGTAAACCACCATGGGCTCGTTGGGGTCAAAGTCCGGCTTGGTGGCCATGGCAAGAATGGCACCGGTGTGCACATCCATCACAATGACCACGCCCCGGTTGCTTACATTGTTCACCTTTACCGAGTTTTCCAGGTATTTCTCCGCCACGGCCTGCACATTCACATCCAGTGTAAGAACCAGGTTGTAGCCGTCCTGGGCTTCGTACTCCACCCGGTCCTCGTTGGCAATTTCATTGCCCAGCGAGTTGCGCAAGCTCACCAAACGGCCCGGTACACCGGCCAGGGTATCTTCGTAATATCGCTCCAGGCCATAAAAGCCGTAGCCATCGGCGTGCATAAAGCCCAGCACGCTGGCTGCAAAGGCGCCGTAAGGGTATTCCCGCTTGGTATCTTGGGTTACTGTAATGGCCAGGTTATTTTTGCTGGCATATTCGCTGATCTGGTCTGCTATGGGTTTGTCCACCTGTTTGGCCAGCAGCTTGTACTGGCTGGTTTCGTCCATCAGGCTTTCGTATACCTTCTCCTGGTCAATGCCCAAAATATCGGCAATTTCCCGGCTTACGGTTGCCACCCGTTCCTCACGGCGGGTAGCATCGTCCCGCAGGTCTCCCTCGGCAGCCTTAGGTGCCTTAATCTGGCTGGGGTCCGCTGCGATGGTCCACACAATGCTGCTTTTGGCCAGCACAATTCCGTTTGCGTCGTAAATTTCACCCCGGCTTGGAGTAATGGAAACATCCTTCAGCTGCTGTTTGGCAGCCTCGATTCGGTATTCTTCATGTTTGATCACCTGAAGCCAATACAAACGACCGATAAGAATGCAAACACCCAGCATAAACACGGTACCCATGGTCAAAAACCGCCATCGGTTATTTTTGGGCTGTGCCGCTAAAGGTCTTTTTCGTTGTGCCATTGCTGTAAAGTCCTCTTTTTTGATTTTAGTTTGCCTTGCATGCCCTTATAACCAGAAAAGCGTGCGCCAGCGCACGCTTTTCCATCCCGGTGTTTAGGGGGCCAAATAATCAAACAATCCATTCCATGTGTCCTCCAGCTGGCTCATCAATCGATCCAGCCCGCTTTCCGGCCGTTGAATGGCTGCCTGTTCTTCCAAAGTCACATAAGTAATCTGGCTCTTGTCCAGCTTCATCAGCCCCAGCTGAGAAATCGCAATCTGCTCCACATTTTTCAGGCTGGTCTTGCTATCCATCACGCTGGCAAGGTAGTTGTAATCACTTTGGGCGTTCACCAGCTGTTTGTTGGTTTTTTGAATGGCGTTGGTCAGCTGGGCAATGGTTGCCTCGCTTTGAATCTGGCCCATGGCCAGGCCCGCCATTACCACACCCACCGCAATGGTGCGCAGCTTTTGAGCGTCCAGCTTGAGCCGTTGCTTCTTGCCCTGTACCGCTCGCATGCGGGGTTTGTCTTCCAGCGGACGGTTGGCAAACCGTTCCAGATTATAAGCATTCTGAGCCATGCAGCGCACCTCCTTTGTTTAGTACAATGTTCACGGGTCAATCCAGTTTTTCAATCACCCGCAGCTTGGCCGAGCGGCTGCGCCGATTCTCTTCCAGCTCCTGCGGGGTAGCCTCAATGGGCTTTCGGGTAATAAGCTTTGCCTTTGCCTTGCCGCCGCACACACATACCGGATATTCCGGGGGGCAGGTGCAGGCGGTGGCCCACTCACGAAATTTATTTTTAACCAGCCGGTCCTCCAGAGAATGGAAGGTAATAATGGCAAACCGGCCGCCGGGGGCCAGCAGATCAAAAATCTCATCCATGCCCCGGCTCAGCACATCCAGCTCGCTGTTCACTGCAATGCGCAGTGCCTGAAAGCTGCGGCGTGCAGGGTTTTTATCCTTGCGGCGCACTGCGGGAGGCAGTGCACTGGCAATGGCATCGGCCAGCTGCAAGGTTGTAACGAAGGGGGTCTCCTCCCTGCGCTGCACAATGCGCCCGGCAATGGCCCAGGCATGGGGTTCCTCGCCATATTCCCGCAGAATGCGGGCCAGTTCCTCCCGGCTGGCGGTATTCACCAGATCAGCCGCTGTGGGGCCGCTCTGGCTCATGCGCATATCCAAGGGTGCATCTGCCCGGTAAGAAAAACCACGGCTTGCGTCATCCAGCTGATGGGAGGACACACCCAAATCCAGCAATGCGCCGTTAATTTGGTAAATGCCCAACCCTGCCAAAGCGGACCGTGCGTTGCAAAAGTTGGTTTGCACCAGGGTAGCGGGCAGCCCCTCCAGGGCTTTCCCTGCTGCCTGAATGGCATCCGGGTCTTGATCCAGGCTTACCAGCCGACCGGTGGTAAGCCGCCGGGCAATCTGGCCGGAATGGCCTCCGCCGCCTGCGGTGCCGTCCAGATAGATTCCCGCCGGGTCGATGGCCAGTCCATCCAAACATTCATTCAACAGTACCGGGATGTGACTGAACTCCATATATCAGGTTCTCCTATAATTCCAGTTCTTCCATGGCGGCTTCCAGTTCCTGTGTGCCGAACTCCGCCTGTCGTTCGTGCCAGGTTTTGGTGTCCCACAGTTCGGCATGGGTGCCAACACCAATGAGGGTAACATCCTTTTGCAGCCCTGCGTGACTGCGCAGCGCCGGGCTTACTAAAATCCGCCCCTGCTTGTCCACCGCAGCCTCGCTGGCAAGGGCAAACAAAAACCGCTGCAAATCTCTGGTTTTTACCATGCTGCGGCTTTGGAGCTTTTGGCAGATGCGCTCCCACTCCTGCTGGGGAAACAGCACCAGGCACTGGTCCATCCAGCGGGTGAGCACCATACCCTGCTCCAGCTGTTCCCTAAAGCGGGGCGGCAGATTGAGCCGGCCCTTTTCGTCCATGGTGTAGTTGTACTCTCCCATAAACATGGCGGCCGCTCCCCTCCCCTGCTGCGGGCACAAAAGGGGCCGCTTTGCCAAGCACACGAGAGCAGATGCTCCACTTAATCCCACTTTCACCCACTATACAAATTATTATACGGTACAGGCCCTGGAATTGCAATATATCTGCCCCAAAAAGAACTGTGAAATTCAACAGGGTTTCTGCCAAACGATTCAACCTTTTGTCGTAAAAATGTTGAAAACTTTCCACACATAAAAACAAGGCCCCCTGCTACACCATGTAAAACAGGGAACCTTGTGACTTTTGCGGCAATCAGCCGCCGTTTTTAGCGGTTTGGCGCAGGTTGGAGCGCACGGTTTTTACCTCGGCCACATTGCGGGCCAGCTGCTCCTCGGTGGTGCGCAGCATGTTCTCGCAATATTCGGTTACGGTGGTGCGCATCTCCCGGGATTGGCTCTGAGCAGTGGACAAAATATCCGCGGCACGCTGCTGGGCTGCCCGCACAATCTGCTCCTCACCCACCAGAATCCGTGCCCGCTCTTCTGCCTTTTTAATAATAAGCTCTGCCTCGTGCTTTGCGCCGGACACAATTTCGGCTCGGTCGTTCACAATCGCCTTGGCCTGGCGGATTTCCGTGGGCAGGTTCAGGCGAATCTCATCAATGATATCCCGCATCCGGTCAATGTCCACCATACGCTTGCTGCCGGAGAACGGCAGGCCGGAGGCTTCTTCCATGGTTTCTTCCATTAAATCCAGCAGTTCGTCAATGTTCATCGCTTACTTGCTCCTTTTCATAACGGGTCACCAGAACGGTGCCATATCGGTATTGTTTTTTCAGCAGCAGCCCTTCGCATTCCTGGGGCAGCTCTATGCCGGCTTCACTCTCACACAACACAGTGCCGCCGGGCAGGGTAACGCTGGCTGCCTTGGGCAGAACCTCCTGCAAAATCCCCTTGCGGTAGGGCGGGTCCAGCAGCACCACATGGTACTGCTGGGTGCAGGTATCCAAAAACCGCACCGAATCAGTCAGTAACACCTGGCTTTTGGCTGCCACTCCAGCCGCCTGGCAGTTGCGCTGTACCACAGCGGCGGCCTGCCGGTTTTGATCCACAAAAGTGCAGTGGGCCGCCCCTCTGCTCAAAGCTTCAATGCCAAGCTGGCCGCTGCCGGCAAACAAATCCAGCACCTTTGCGGCGGGCAGCACAAACTGCAAAGCACTAAACATTCCTTCCTTCACCCGGTCAATGGTAGGCCGGGTTACATCCTCACCGGGCAGAGCCGTGAGCTTTACGCCCCGGGCAGAACCAGAAATCACTCGCATGGGATGCCTCCTTTGGGTGGTGTTGCATATGGTTTCATTATCGTATCTGTGGGGGGCTTTGTCAAGAAATTTCCCTGCTTATTTTCTGTTATTTGGCAACTTTTTCCAAAATCTCCTGCACCGTCTGAGGGGTGCAGCCGTGAATCAGCTGACCATCCAGCTGGATGTTGGGCCCCTTTCCGCACTGCTTAAAGCACATCTGGGTGCGCAGCACGGCTCGGTCCGGTCCCAAGGCTTCCAGCCCCTTCTTAAGTTGTTCCAGCAAGGCCCCATTTGCGCTGCCGCACCGTCCCCCGCTGCACACCACAATCTCATGGGCAGCGCCGCTGGTTTTTAAGCTGGGGTAAAGTTTCAGCAGCTTTTGCAGCAGGGGCAGCTTGTACCCCGTTACCTGAGCCACGGTTTCCAGGGTATAGGCAGGAATGTATCCAAAAATCTCCTGAATTTCCCTCAAAAACGCCACGGTGGTATTTTGATCCAGCGGACTTTCTCCGCTGCGCTGCTTGCGGTAGTAATCTGCCGCCTCCTCAAACAACTGGCTGGTTTGCATGATTGGTTCACTCCTGTTCGTTTTCATGAAAATGTCGATAAATCCTCTGGGCCGCCTGGGGGCCAACCCCCTTAACCTGCTGCAATTCCTCCACCGAGGCCGCCCGCACTGCTCCCACCGACTTAAAATGAGCCAGCAGGGCCTTGGCCATCGCCGGGCCAACCCCCGGTACAGCGGTCAGGCTGGAGGCGTAGGATTTCTTTTTCTGGTTTTGGCGCTGGTACGCAATGGAAAACCGGTGCACCTCGTCCTGAATGGAGGATACAAAGGTAAAAAAGTTCCGGTGCATGGAAATTGCAATTTCCCGCCCATCTGCGGTTACAATGGCCCGGGTGCGGTGGTGGTCATCCTTCACCATGCCAAACAACGGAACCTGGGCCAGCGCCGTGCCTGCAATAGCCTGGCTTACAGCACTCACCTGCCCCCGGCCGCCGTCCAGCAGAATCAAACTGGGCAGCACTCCAAACTGGCCAGCCGTCCCCTGTTCGTATTCCGCCGCCCTGCGGCTCAGGGCCTCGGCCATGCTTGCGTAGTCATCGGTGCCTGTTACAGTGCGTATTTTAAACCGGCGGTATCCGCTCTTGAGGGGCTTACCGTTCTCAAAGACCACCATGCCGCATACACTGGTGCCGTCGCCCCAGTTGGAAATGTCGTAGCTTTCAATTATGCGGGGCGGCTCGGCCAGGCCCAGCACCGCCGCTGCTTCGTCCAGCAGGCGCTGCTGCTTGTCCACCCGGCCGCTTTCCCGGGCCAGCCGTTCCACCGCATTGGTATAGGCCATGTTTACCAGCTTGGCCGTATCCCCCCGCTGGGGAACATAAAGCTGCACCCGGCTGCCCCGTGTCTGCTCCAGCAGCTGGTGCAGCGGCTGGCTGTCCTCCGGCAGTTCATCCACCGCAATCACCTTGGGAATTTCCTCCCCATCCAGATAATACCGGGGCAGAAATTCCTCCCGCAGCTGGTTCAAATCCCAAGTATCCCGGAATAAAAACTCCCGTTTATCCGTCAACCGGCCCTGGCGGTAGCGCAAAATGGCGGCACAGCTGCTGCGCTGGGAAGCCGCAAAGGCGATTACATCCATCTCGGTATCTTCGCTGATGACCACCTTCTGGCCTGCGCTCACCTTCTGGATGGCAGCAATCTGGTCCCGCAGCAGAGCAGCCTGCTCAAAGTCCAGCCGTTCCGCCGCCTCCTCCATCCGCTGTTCCAGCTGTTTGACAATATCCTTTTTGCCGTGGCGGATCATCCGCACAGCCCCCTGTACGGCTTGTTGATAGCTCTCCTTACTGATGCGTCCGCTGCATACAGCCATACACTTGCCAATGTGGGCATTCAGGCATGGCCGCCCCTTGCCAATATCCTGGGGAAAGCGGCGGTTGCACCGGGGCAGCAAAAAGGCATCCTGGGCAGTTTCCACCATCTCACGCACTGCAAAGCTGCTGGTGTAGGGGCCAATGTACTCGGCGCCATCATCCTCCTTTTGCAGCACAGCGGAGATGCGGGGATAATCCTCTTTGGTAATTTTCACATAGCTGTACCCCTTATCATCCTTCAGCAGAATGTTGTATTTGGGGGTATGGGCCTTAATTTGGCTGGCCTCCAGCACCAGGGCCTCAAACTCACTCTGGCACACAATGACATCAAAGGCAAAGGCGTGTTCAATCATCTGGGTTACCTTTGCATCATGGGGCACCCCTTCACGGAAATACTGGCTCACCCGGGTGCGCAGCCGCTTGGCCTTGCCAATGTAGATGATAACATCCCGCTGATCCCGAATGATATACACACCGGGCAAAAGAGGCAGCATCTTTGCCTTTTGGTACAGTTCTGCTTTTGTCATGGTTCCTCCCTGTTAAGCCGCAGCGCAAACCGCCGCCCAGCCTATTGTACATCACCTAAACCCGGCCTTCCCTGGCGCAAGGCGCAGGGATAACAAAAAGAGCGGGTCGCGCAACCCGCTCTTTTTGTTACACCGATGCAAAGAAATTACTCAGCAAAGCCAGACTCTACCAGCTTAATCAGGCCTTCCACAGCAGCCTGCTCGTCGGCGCCGTCAGCAATCACACGGATGGTGGTGCCGCCTACGATGCCCAGGCTCAGAACACCCAGCAGACTCTTGGCGTTTACACGACGCTCCTCCTTCTCTACCCAGATGGAGGATTTGTACTCGTTGGCTTTCTGAATAAAGAAAGTTGCAGGACGAGCGTGCAGACCTACCTTATTCTGTACGGTAACTTCTTTTACAAACATGATGAATCGCTCCTATTTCTAGAGATTTAGATGGGCTTCTTTGCTGTTATCATAGCCCATTCTAAAGGGATTGTACAGGGTATTTTATAATTTTTGTCAGTTCTACGAATCCGCAAAACACCCCAAACCGTTCTTTGTGCAAATTTTCTATTGATTTTCAAACATTATCATAGCTTTGTACCAAAAGTTTTCAACAAGTTTTCCAGATTCAGCCATTTCCTGGCACTTTCAAGGTTCTTTTTTGTATTTTTGGTACAGGTCCGGCCGGCGCTTTTGGGTGCGTTCCAGGCTTTGCTGACGGCGCCATTCCTCAATTTTTCCGTGGTGGCCACTCAGCAGCACCGGGGGCACTTTACGGCCGTTCCATTCCTCCGGCCGGGTATATTGGGGATACTCCAGTAGACCGTTCCAATGGCTTTCATCCTGGTAGCCCTCCGGCTGGGAAAGCACGCCCGGCTGAAGGCGCAGCACGCTGTCGGCCACCACCAGAGCAGCCAGCTCACCGCCGGTGAGCACATAGTCGCCAATGCTGATTTCCTCGTCGGCCAGTTCCTCAATTACCCGTTCGTCCATTCCTTCGTAATGCCCGCACACCAGCAGCAGATTATCGTACTGGGCCAGTTCCTTGGCCTTTTCTTCACTGAAGGGCTGGCCTGCTGCGGTCATAAACAGGATATGCGGCCGAGGGCGGCCTTGTTCCTCATTCTGGCGGATAATGTCCATGCAGCAGTCATAAATGGGCTGGGCATTCATCACCATGCCGCAGCCGCCCCCATAGGGGTAATCATCCACCTGCTTTTGCCGGTTGAGGGTGTAGTCACGGATTTGGTGGCAGTGGGTTTCAATGTGTCCTCGTTTGGCAGCCCGGCCCAGAATGCTCTCATCCAGCACACGCTGGCACATTTCCGGAAACAGGGTTGCAATGTCTACCCGCATCATACCTGGTCACCATTGTCTGCGGGGCTGAACATACCCGGAATGGGCCGCACCAGCACCTGGCTGTGCTCCAGGTCCATCTGCACCAAAAAGGGCTTCACTGCGGGGAACAGCGCTGTGGAACCATCGGGGCATTCCACTGTATAAATATCCTGGGCCGCCGGGGTATCCACCTTGCGGATGGTTCCATACACACGGCCGCTGTCTGCATCCACCAAAGCGCAGCCCAGCAAATCCACCTTGAAGTAATGGCCCTTGGGCAGTCGGGCATCCTTCCGGTCCAGGTAGAATATCTGCCCCACCATAGCACGGGCGGCGTCCATATCCTCCACCCCTTCAAAGGTTACCAGCGCCATGTTTTTGTGGGCACGCACCTTTTTCACCTGAATGGGATTTTCACCGTTGGGGCCTCGGTACAGGGTTTTGAACTTGGCCAAAAAGGCTGCGTCATCACACCAAAGCTCCACCTTTACCTCACCGGCCACGCCGTGGGTGGTCACCGCTTTGCAGGCTTCCAGATATTGCTTCATCCAAATTACCTCCTGGCATTCTGCCACAGATACAAAAAAAGGCCCTTTGCAGCAAACCTGTGCAAAGGGCCTGGCTGTGTTGAATTGTGAAAAAATCAGTCGATTTCGACCATGACCTTTTCGCCCTTGCGAACGGCAGCCGCCCGCATAACAACACGGATGGCTTTGGCAATACGGCCCTGTTTGCCGATTACCCGGCCCATGTCGTTTTCTGCCACCTGCAGGTGGTACACAACGGTGCCGTCCTCACAGGGCTCGTCAACGGTAACGGACACAGCGTCCTTATCGTCTACCAGCCCCCGGGCAACTGCGAGCAATAATTCCTGCATAGGGTTGCCCTCCATCGTTAACTTACAGGATGTTGTTGTTCTTCAGCAGAACGCGAACGGTATCGGTGGGCTGAGCGCCGTTGGCGATCCACTTCTTAGCCTTCTCGGCGTCGATGTTCACAACGCTGGGCTCCTTGGTGGGATCGTAGTAACCGATCTCCTCGATGAAGCGGCCGTCACGGGGAGAACGGCTGTCAGCAACAACTACACGGTAGAAGGGAGCTTTCTTGGCGCCCATGCGGCGCAGACGGATTTTAACTGCCATAGTGGTAATACCTCCAAAATTTGTTTGCAGCCCCTTTGGGGCACTGAAATATCGTATAAACCCACGGCAAACTGCCGATGTGTCATACCTAAAAGGAAATTGGGCTTACATGCCGCGCAGACGACGGCCAAAGGCCTTGGGATTCTTTTTAATCTGCTTCATGACCTTCTGCATCATCTCAAACTGGCGCAGCAGCTTGTTCACATCCTCAACGGTGGTACCGCTGCCTGCGGCAATGCGCCGCTTGCGCTTGGGGTTGATGATGCTGGGCTTTTCACGCTCGGCAGGGGTCATGCTGTAAATAATTGCCTCAATGCGTGTAAAGATTTTTTCGTCGATGTCATCCGGGTTGATTTTGTTTCCACCAGGAAGCATGGAAACCAGGGATGCAATGCCGCCCATCTTTTTCATCTGGGCCAGCTGGTCCAGCATATCGTTCATGTCGAACTTGTTTTCCAGCATACGGCGAGCGGTTTCTTCCGCCTTCTTTTCATCCTGCACTTCCTGCGCCTTTTCAATCAGGCTCAGAACATCGCCCATACCCAAAATACGGCGGGCCATACGGCCGGGATGGAACATCTCCAGGTCATCCAGCTTTTCGCCGGTACCCTGGAACTTGATGGGCTTGCCGGTTACAGCCTTTACGCTGAGGGCTGCACCGCCACGGGTATCGCCATCGGTCTTGGTCAGAATAATGCCATCCACTGCCAGAGCCTCGTCAAAGGCTTTGGCCACATTCACAGCGTCCTGACCGGCCATGGCATCCACCACCAGCAGCACCTCATCCACTTCCACCGTCTGCTGAATGCGCTTGAGCTCATCCATCAGGGCTTCGTCAATGTGCAGCCGGCCGGCGGTATCCAAAATCACAATGTCATTGCCGTGGTCCTTTGCGTGCGCCACAGCCTTCTGGGCAATCAGCTCAGGCTTTTCGGTGCCCATGGTAAACACCGGCACCCCAGCCTGTGCACCCACCACCTGAAGCTGCTCAATGGCAGCAGGGCGGTAAATATCGCAGGCTACCAGCAGGGGGCGGTGGCCCTCCTTGGCAAACCATTTGCCCAGCTTTGCTGCGTGGGTGGTTTTACCGTTACCCTGCAAACCGCACATCATCAAAACCGTGGGAGGCTTGGATTTAATGCGGATGCGTGCGGCTTCCTCGCCGCCCATCAGCTGGGTAAGCTCCTCGCTTACAATTTTAACCACCTGCTGTGCAGGGGTCAGGCTGTCCATAACCTCCTGGCCCATGGCCCGCTCGGTTACACCTGCAATAAAGTCTTTGGCAACCTTGTAGTTAACATCAGCTTCCAGCAGTGCGGTACGCACCTCCCGCATGGCAGCCTTAATGTCTGCCTCGGTGAGTTTGCCCTTGCCCCGCAGCCGTTTGAACACGCCGGAAAGCCGTTCCGAAAGAGATTCAAATGCCATAGTCGCAATATCCTTTCCAAAGTGTTTCCAGGCAGTGCCTTATTCGCTGATGCGGGCAATGATTTCCAACATCTGCCGGACCGCCCGCTCAATGTGAGGGCTGCTGCCGTAATCGGCATTATAAAAGCGGATTTCTTTTGCCAGCTCCTCCAGCCGAACCACGCCATCCTGAACGGCCTGATAACGCTGGGCAAAACCAACCTTTTCTTCCAGCTCCAGCAAAATGCTTTCGCCACGCTTAATGGCGTCCCGCACGCCCTGCCGGGTAATGCCGAAGTTATCGGCGATTTCCGCTAAAGAGAGGTCGTCGTTGTAGTATTGCTCCATTACATCCCGCTGTTTTTCGGTCAGAACCTGGCCGTAAAAATCCAGCAGATAGGAGATTTTCAGGTCTTTGGCCACCCGGCTTCCCCCTCTCATTTGGTGTAAAGCCGTTCAGCTTTCGGTAAAGGGATTTACTTTACAGTTGCTAATTATAGCAAGGCCGCTTTTCCCTGTCAAGAACAAAACGCAAAAAATGCCCTTGCTCCAAGGATTTGCGCCCTTTCGTCTGAAAGATTTCTCCCAAAACCTTTTGGGCACCAGGCTTTTTGTGGTACAATGCAAGCAAACCGCCCGGCAGCAGGCTGTAACCTGGCTGCCAGAAAGGAGCCCTCAGCCATGTACGACGAACTGACCCAGGTAGACCTGGATAAAATGCAGCAGGAAATCGAGCACCGAATTTTGGTGCTGCGACCGCAGCATCTAGAAGATGTAAAGGCCGCCCGTGCCTTTGGCGATTTGAGCGAAAATTTTGAATACAAGGAAGCCAAGCGGCAGAAAAACCGCAACGAAAGCCGCATCCGCTACCTTCAGCGGATGATTCGCACCGCCCGGGTGGTAAAGGCCGACCATGCCCCCGGCACCGTGGGCCTGTTTGACCATGTCACCCTGTACCTGCCCGAAGACCAGGAAACCATGGAACTGCAGCTGGTTACCACCCTGCGAGTAAATGCCCAGGCTGGTCTGATTAGCCGGGAATCCCCCCTGGGGAAGGCCATTTTCGGGCAGCCGGTGGGCGCAGTGGTGCAGGTGCAGGTACGGCCGGATTTTGGTTATCCGGTGGAAATTCAGTCCATCCGCCCCGGGCAGGACGACGCATCCCTGCCCATTAGCCAGTATTGATTGCAGCAGCGCAAAAAACTCCAGCTATTGCTGGAGTTTTTTGTTTATGGCTGCGCCTGAAACCGGGCAGCTGCCAGAATTTCTCCTGCCCCTTGCAGCAAATCCTGCGCCGCAGCTTCAGCCGGTTTTTTCTATGGTTCGCCCCTCTCGCCGCCCAACCACTGTTTATATGTATATGGTCCCACTTTGTGCCCCTGCAATTTTCCGGTTTTTCTGCCCTTATGCATCAGCCACTTGTGTGCCGAAATACTTGTTTGCGGAGTGCCTTTGCACTGGTTCAAATTTTAATTTTAAAAAATTCTTGACAGCACCACTTTAAAGCGTTATAATTGCAATAAATTAAATACTAAAAGCTATGATGAAGACCGAGCTTGCAACGAATTTTACAGAGAGTCGGGGAATGGTGGAATCCCGATAAAGGACTGCAAGGACTCTATCCCTTCTGAGCTGGAAACCCCAACGGTTCAATACCTAGTAGATGTTTCCCATGTATGCTATGTTAGTGCATAGAAGTTTATATGACTTCGAATAAGGTGGCGAACGCTCTGTTCGCAATTTGAGTGGTACCGCGAGTGCAAATCATGAATTTACACCCGTCTCAAAGTTTTTTTGCTTTGGGGCGGGTTTTGTTTTACCTTAAAATCAAATTTATTAATCGAAAGGCGGAACTTCATGTTATCTCTTGATAAAGTATTCAACGCCCAAACCGTACTCAAAAAAATCATCCGTGAAACCAATGTGGTTCAGTCTTATGGCATTGCCCCTCACTGCGAGCTATACCTTAAACCAGAAAACCTGCAAATTACCGGCTCCTTCAAGGTGCGTGGTTCGGCCTACAAAATCGCCATGCTCTCCCAGGAAGATCGGGCAAAAGGCGTAATTGCCTGCTCGGCAGGCAATCACGCTCAGGGTGTGGCCCTGGCAGCCACCAAAAACGGCATTAAATCGCTGATTTGCCTGCCCGACAGCGCCCCCCTTTCCAAGGTGGAAGCAACCAAACGCTACGGAGCCCAGGTATGCCTGGTGGAGGGCTGCTACGACAACGCCTACCAAAAAGCGCTGGAAATCAAAGAACAGGAAGGCTACACCTTTGTGCACCCCTTTGATGACGAGGATGTAATCGCCGGCCAGGGTACCATTGCCCTGGAAATTCTCAGCGATTTGGATGACATCGATGCCATTGTAGTGCCCATCGGCGGCGGCGGTCTGATTTCCGGCATTGCCTACACTGTCAAGCAGATTCGGCCCAACATCAAAATCTACGGCGTGCAGGTGGAAGGCGCCCCCAGTATGTACAACTCTATCAAGAACCAGGAGATTCAAACCCTCGATTCGGTGCAAACCATTGCAGACGGCATTGCGGTAAAGCAGCCCGGTGTAAACACCTATGAGCTGGTGAACCAGTATGTGGATGAGATTGCTCTGGTCAGTGACGATGAAGTTGCAAGTGCCATTCTGGCTTTGATGGAAAAGCAAAAGATGATTGCCGAAGGCGCAGGTGCCACCGCCGTTGCCGCTGTTATGTTTGAAAAATTCCCCCTCCGTGGCAAGCGGGTTGTGGCGGTGGTATCCGGCGGCAACATCGATGTAACCAGCCTTTCCCGTGTCATCGACCGGGGCCTGCTAAAATCCGGCCGCTCCAGCAGCCTGCTGATTGAACTCATCGACAAGCCCGGCCAGCTAAAGGAGATTTCCCGCATCATTGCAGATTGCGGCGGCAATGTAACCGGCGTGCATTACGAAAAAGGCAACACCGAAAGCATCAACGGCTGCTTTTTGCGCATCGGCATGGAAACCAAAGACTACCAGCATGTAAAGCAAATCACCGAATCCCTGCAGCGGGAGGGTTTTAAAATCCTTTAATCCCCCTTTCACACAAAACGGCCCAACTGGATTGCAAGTTCAGAGGGCTGTTCTTTCAAGGATATAAGGAGGCAATTTGTATAATGGATGCAAGTAAATACGAAATAGGATACTTTGCTGTATCACCTGCATACAGCGAGTGGGTCAACAAGGACCGCATCGAACAGGCCCCTGTATGGTGCAGCGTGGATATGCGGGACGGCAACCAAAGCCTGGTAATCCCCATGAGCCTGGAAGAAAAACTAACCTATTACCGTATGCTGCTGAAGGTAGGCTTCAAGGAAATTGAGGTAGGTTTCCCTGCTGCCAGCGAAACCGAGTACGAATTTTTGCGCACCCTCATTGACAATCACATGATTCCGCAGGATGTTACCATTCAGGTGCTTACCCAGTGCCGGGAACACATCATCCGCAAAACCTTCGAGGCCTGCAAGGGTGCCCCCAGCGCCATCATCCATTTTTACAACTCCACCAGCGTGGCCCAGCGGGAGCAGGTGTTCAAAAAAAGCAAGGAGGAAATCAAGCAGATTGCTGTGGAAGGTGCCAAGCTGGTCAAAAAACTGGCCAGCGAATACGAGGGAAACTTCCGTTTTGAATACTCGCCGGAGTCCTTCACCGGCACCGAGCCAGACTATGCCCTGGAAGTGTGCAACGCCGTGCTGGATGTTCTGGAACCCAGCGAAACCAACAATGTAATCATCAACCTGCCGGTGACGGTGGAAATGAGCCTGCCCCATGTGTACGCTTCCCAGGTGGAATACATGAGCAAAAACCTCAAATATCGCCCCTTTGTCACCCTGTCGGTTCACCCCCACAACGACCGGGGCACCGGCGTGGCAGATGCGGAACTGGCCCTGCTGGCAGGAGCTGACCGGGTGGAAGGAACACTGTTTGGCAACGGCGAGCGCACCGGCAATGTGGACCTTATTACCCTGGCCCTGAACCTGTACTCCCACGGAGTGGACCCCAAGCTGGATTTTTCGGACCTGAACACACTGGTGGAAACTTACCAGTGCTGCACCCGAATGAAAGTATCCGAACGGGCTCCCTATGCAGGGGCACTGGTGTTTGCCGCTTTTTCCGGCAGCCATCAGGACGCCATCGCCAAGGGCATGAAATACCGCAGCAAAAACAACCTCCACCGGTGGAGCGTCCCCTATATTCCCATCGACCCCAAGGACATTGGCCGCACCTACGACGCCGATGTAATCCGTGTAAACTCCCAGTCCGGTAAGGGCGGCATTGGTTACCTGCTGGAGCAGGCCTATGGCTACAACCTGCCCCCTAAAATGCGGGAGCATCTGAGCTATCTGTGCAAAGGCATTTCGGACCAGGAGCACAAGGAATTGAAGGCCGAAGATGTACTGGAGATTTTCAGCACAAACTACCTCAACCTTGCCTGCCCCATCAGCGTAAGCGACTTTGAATTCCAGCGGGAAAACGAAAGCGTAAAAATCAACATCACCTTCCTGCAAAACGGCCAGGAAACCGAGCTGGAAGCCGAGGGCAACGGTTCCCTCAGTGCCATCAACAACGCTCTGCGAGACTACACCGGGCAGGACTATACCCTTCAGGTATTCACCCAGCACAGTATGCAGGGCCAGGGCTCCCAAAGCGTTGCAGCTTCCTACATCGGCCTGGAGTGCGCCGACGGCCGGATGTTCTGGGGCGCCGGTACGGATACCGATGTTATTACTGCAAGCACCAATGCACTGCTGAGTGCTTTTCACAACATGAACAAAGGAGGAAATTGAAGTGGGCATGACTTTAACCCAAAAAATACTGGCCTACCACGCAGGATTGGAAACGGTTGCCGCCGGGCAGCTGATTAACGCCAAACTGAACCTGGTTCTGGGCAACGACATTACCACCCCTGTGGCGGTAAACGAATTTAAAAAAGCAGGTTTCACCAATCTGTTTGATAAAGACCGGGTAGCCATTGTGCTGGATCACTTTGTGCCAAACAAAGACATTAAAGCGGCCCAGCAATCCAAAACCTGCCGTGAGTTCGCCTGTGCGCACTCGGTCAGTCACTTTTACGATGTGGGCAAGATGGGCATTGAACACGCCCTCCTGCCGGAGCAGGGCGTTGTAACTGCCGGCGACTGCATCATTGGTGCCGACAGTCACACCTGTACTTACGGCGCTCTGGGTGCATTCTCCACCGGTGTCGGCTCCACCGATATGGCCGCCGGAATGGCCACCGGAATGGCCTGGTTCAAGGTTCCCTCTGCCATTCGCTTTGAACTCACCGGTCAGCTGCCCAAAAATTGCAGCGGCAAGGATGTCATTCTTTCCATCATTGGGCAGATTGGTGTTGACGGCGCCCTCTACAAAAGCATGGAATTTGTGGGCGATGGCGTTCAAACCCTTTCCATGGACGACCGGCTGTGCATCTGCAACATGGCCATTGAAGCAGGTGCCAAAAACGGCATCTTCCCTGTGGACGATGTGACGCTTGCTTACCTGGAAGGCCGCAGTGAGCGCAAGCCGCTGATTTTCCAGGCAGACCCGGATGCAGAGTACGAAAAAACCATCCAGATTGACCTTTCCAAAATTGTTCCCACCGTGGCTTGCCCCCACCTGCCGGAGAACACCCACCCCGCCAGCGAACTCCACCACATCAAAATTGATCAGGTTGTAATCGGCAGCTGCACCAACGGCCGAATGGAGGATATGCAGGCCGCCTACCACATCCTGAAGGGCAACAAAATTGCCGATGGAGTGCGCTGCATTATCATTCCCGGCACCATGCAGATTCTGCGGGACTGTGTGGAGCGTGGCTACTACACCGCCTTCCTGGATGCAGGCGCTGTTGTTTCCACCCCCACCTGCGGCCCCTGCCTGGGCGGATACATGGGCATTCTGGCCGAGGGTGAACGGTGCATCGCCACCACCAACCGGAACTTCGTGGGCCGTATGGGCCATGTAAACAGCGAAGTATACCTGGCCTCGCCCCATACAGCTGCGGCCAGCGCATTGACCGGATACATTACCGAATTTCAGGAGGTGCAGGAATGAATACCCAAGGCAAGGTTTTTAAATACCCCGATAATGTGGATACCGATGTAATCATCCCCGCCCGTTACCTCAACACCCCCGATGCAGCTCAGCTGGCACTGCACTGCATGGAAGACATCGACACCGAATTTGTGCAAAAGGTACAGCCCGGCGATGTAATCGTAGCCGGTTGGAATTTTGGCTGCGGCTCCTCCCGTGAACACGCCCCTCTGGTGATTAAAACCTGCGGCGTAGGCTGCGTAATTGCCAAAAGCTTTGCACGGATTTTTTACCGCAACGCCATCAACATTGGCCTGCCTATTCTGGAATGCGAAGAAGCCGCCCAGGAAATCAACGCAAACGACCAGGTTCAGGTGGATTTCAACACCGGCATTATTACCAATGTAACCACCAGCAAGTGCTACAAAGCCCAGCCCTTCCCTCCCTTTATCCAAACCATTATTCAAAAAGGCGGCCTGCTGGCCTCGCTGAAGGAGGGTGAACACAATGCGTAAGCAAATCGCCGTCATCCGAGGGGATGGCATTGGCCCGGAAATCGTCCAGCAGGCCTTAAAAGTTTTAAACCGAATTGCACAGCTATATGGCCATGTGTTCGACTATGTGGATGTGGACATGGGCGGCTGTGCTCTGGACCGCTGGGGTGATCCTCTGCCGGAAGAAATGCTCCAGCGCTGCCTCCAGTCCGACAGTGTTTTGCTGGGTGCTGTGGGCGGCGACCAGTGGAACGATGTTCCCGGCCCTATGCGCCCCGAAAAAGGATTGCTGAAACTGCGGGCTGGCATGGGTGTTTATTCCAACAACCGCCCTGCCAAAATCTGGCCCCAGCTGGCAGATGCCTCTCCCCTCAAATGGGAAATTGTGGACCAGGGCATTGACTTTATCCTGGTACGGGAGCTGATTGGCGGCATCTACTTTGGTGAGCACAAAACCGAAAACGGCACCGCCACCGATGTGCTGAGCTACACGGAACAGGAAATTGAGCGCATTGGCCGGATTGGCTTTGAAACCGCCATGAAGCGGGGCAAAAAACTTTGCTCGGTGGAAAAAAGCAATGTTCTGGATTCCAGCAGACTGTGGAAAAAGGTCATGCACCGGCTGGCTGAGGAATACCCCCAGGTGGAACTTTCGGATATGCTGGTTGACAACTGCGCCATGCAGATTGTCAAAAATCCCGCTCAGTTCGATGTAATTGTAACCGAAAATATGTTTGGGGATATCCTGTCCGACGAAGCCTCTATGATTACCGGCTCCATTGGCATGATTCCCTCCTCCAGTCTGGGTGCCACCTCCTGCGGCCTGTACGAGCCCATCCATGGTTCCGCTCCGGACATTGCCGGCAAGGACATTGCAAACCCCATTGGCACCATCCTATCCGCTGCCATGATGCTCCGGTACAGCTTTGACCTTTCCGCTGAGGCCGACGCCATCGAACAGGCCGTTGCCGCCTATCTGGATGCAGGCTATCGCACCGCCGATATTATGAGCGAGGGCAATCAATTGGTGGGCTGCAACCAATGCGGCGATTTAATTTGTACCTATCTGCAAAAGAGGTGATTGATTGATGCTGTTTTCCGGCGCAGATATTTTAGTAAAAGTTTTAATTGAACAAGGCTGCGATACCGTGTTTGGCTACCCTGGTGGGCAAATTCTTCATGTATACGATAGCCTTTATACCCATCAGGACCAAATCCATCACATCCTGACAGCCCACGAGCAGGGTGCCGCCCATGCAGCAGACGGCTACGCCCGCACCACCGGCAAGCCCGGTGTGGTTCTTTCCACCTCCGGGCCGGGAGCCACCAACCTGGTGACCGGCATTGCCACCGCTTACCTGGACTCCATTCCTCTGGTGGCCATCTGCGGCAATGTGCCCACTGCACAGATTGGTTCGGACAGCTTTCAGGAAATTGACATCACCGGCATCACGCTGCCCATTACCAAGCACAACTATTTTGTAAGCTCGGTGGAACAGCTGGCGGATACGATAAGAGAAGCCTTTGCGCTGGCACAATCCGGCAGGCCCGGCCCTGTTTTGATTGATATTCCCAAGGATGTCCAGATTGCAAAATGTGAGTACACCCCAAAGGCTCCCTGCCAGCCGGTGCCGCCTGCTGCTGCAAAGGACATTCGCATTGAGCAGGCCGCCGCATACATCAACCAGGCCAAAAAGCCCTTCATCTACTTTGGCGGCGGTCTGATTGCCGCCGGGGCACAGGAGGAACTGCTGGCCCTTGCCGATGCCATCGACGCCCCCATCGGCTGTTCCCTCATGGGCCTTTCCGGCATTCCCACCAATCACCCCCGCTTTTTGGGGATGCAGGGTATGCACGGCCACTATGCCTCCTCCATGGCCATGCACCACGCCGATTTGATTGTTTCCCTGGGTGTTCGCTTCAACGACCGGGTAACCGGCAACCGGCAGAAATTTGCCGTTGGGGCCAAAATCATCCACATTGATGTGGACGGCTCCGAAATTTCCAAAACCGTCAATCCGGTATGCGGCCTGCGGGGCGATGTAAAGCTGACCCTGCAAAAGCTGCTTCCGCTGCTTCCTACAGAACCCAAGCCCTGCTGGCAGCAGGAAATCGCCCAGTACCGCACCGCAGAAGCTTCCCAGCAGGATCAGCGCACTGGTGTTACGCCCCGCAATGTTATTTCCACATTGAACAAATACCTGGGCAGCAACACAGCGGTTGCCACCGATGTGGGCCAGCACCAGATGTGGGCCGCCCAGAACCTGGAGTTCCAAACCCCACGGCGCTTTGTTTCCAGCGGCGGGCTTGGCACCATGGGCTTTGGGCTGGGTGCTGCCATTGGTGCAGCCTTTGGCACCAGAGAGCGCAGCGTGCTGGTTACCGGCGACGGTAGCTTTGGTATGTGTTTGACCGAGCTTGCAACCGCCGTAACCTACAATGTTCCCCTGGTTGTGCTGATTATGAACAACGGCGTGCTGGGCATGGTGCGCCAGTGGCAAACACTGTTTTTTAACCAGCATTATTCCAACTCGGTGCTGGACACCAAAACCAATTTTGCAGCCTTGGCCCAGGCCTTTGGAGCGGCTGGCGAACGGGTAACCAATCTGGATGAGCTGGAGGCCGCCCTGCAAAAGGCGTTTGAGCACAACGGCCCCTATGTAATCGACTGCAAAATCGATAAGGACGAATTTGTTCTTCCCATGCTGCCCCCCGGCGGAAGCATGGATGACATCATTGTAAAGGTAGGTGACTGATGTGAACAAACACACAGTGGCCGTATTGGTCAACAACCAGTTTGGCGTGCTGAACCGGGTAACCAGTATGTTCCGCAGACGGCAATTCAACATCAGCTCCCTCAATGTGAGCGAAACGGAGACAGCCTCCTTATCCCGCATTACAGTTTCTTTTGAGGGCGACGAAACCCATAAGCAGCAGCTCATCAACCAGCTGTACAAGCTGCCGGATGTATGCTCCATTAAGGAATTTGACCCCAGCCAGGCGGTGAGCTGTGAATTATTGCTCATCAAGCTGGCAGCCGATACCTTGCAGCGGGAGCAAATTCTCAAAGCATCTGCCGCCTTCGGCGCCGTTGTGATGGAGGATTCTCCCCAGGCTTTGGTGCTGCGTCTGGTGGATTCAAGCAGCAAAATTGATGAATTTGTGGAGGCCATGCGCAGCCACACCATTCTGGAACTCTGCCGCACCGGTAGTGTTTCTCTGGAAAAGGGCAACACCACCATTCAAAACACGATACAGTAAATTTATTATGTTAAGAAAGAGGTAATTTCCATGGCAAGAATTTTTTATCAGCAGGATTGTGATCTCCAAAAACTGGCCGGTAAAACCGTTGCCATCATCGGCTATGGCTCCCAGGGCCATGCGCACGCTCTGAACCTGAAGGACAGCGGCGTGAATGTGATTGTAGGTCTGTACGAAGGCTCCAAAAGCTGGGCAAAGGCCACTGCACAGGGCCTTACCGTTATGACCAGCGATGAAGCGGCCAAAAAAGCCGACATCATCATGCTGCTCACCAACGACGAAACCCAGGCCAAGCTCTACAAAGAGAGCATTGAGCCCAACCTGACCGAGGGCAAAACCCTTGCCTTCGCCCATGGCTTTAACATCCACTTCGGCTGCATCAAGCCCCCCGCCTATGTGAATGTTATCATGATTGCCCCCAAGGGCCCTGGCCACACCGTTCGTTCCGAGTACCAGGCCGGTAAGGGTGTTCCCTGCCTGATTGCAGTGGAACAGGACGCCACCGGCGATGCCTGGGATTTGGGCCTGGCCTATGCACTGGCCATTGGCGGCGCACGGGCTGGTGTGCTGGAAACCAACTTCCGCACCGAGACCGAAACCGACCTGTTCGGTGAGCAGGCTGTGCTGTGCGGCGGCGTATGCGCTCTGATGCAGGCCGGTTACGAAACCCTAGTGGAAGCCGGTTACGACCCCCGCAACGCATACTTTGAGTGCATCCACGAGATGAAGCTGATTGTTGACCTGATTTACCAGAGCGGCTTTGCCGGTATGCGCTACTCCATCTCCAACACCGCCGAATACGGCGACTACATCACCGGCCCCAAAATCATCACCGATGAAACCAAAAAGGCCATGAAGCAAGTGCTCAAAAACATCCAGGACGGCACCTTTGCCAAGGACTTCCTGCTGGATATGTCCTCTGCCGGCTCTCAGGTGCACTTCAACGCCATGCGCAAGCTGGCCAGCGAACACCCCAGCGAGGTGGTTGGCGCCGACATCCGCAAGCTGTACAGCTGGAGCGATGAGGATAAGCTGATCAACAACTAAGGAGGTTATTTCATGAACAGTGATTCCTTAAAGCGCGGTATGCAAAACGCCCCCCACCGGGCACTTTACCATGCCCTGGGCCTTACCGAAGAAGAACTGGATCGCCCCCTGGTGGGCATTGTAAGCTCTTACAACGAGATTGTTCCCGGCCATATCAACCTGGACAAAATCGTGGATGCCGTCAAGCTGGGCGTTGCCATGGCAGGCGGTACCCCCATCGTGTTTCCTGCCATTGCTGTTTGCGATGGCATTGCAATGGGCCACACCGGAATGAAGTACTCCCTGGTAACCAGAGACCTGATTGCCGATTCCACCGAGGCCATGGCCATGGCTCACGGCTTTGATGCCCTTGTCATGGTGCCCAACTGCGACAAAAATGTCCCCGGTTTGCTGATGGCTGCCGCACGGCTGAACCTGCCCACCGTGTTTGTGAGCGGTGGCCCCATGCTTGCGGGCCGCATTGATGGCGCAAAAACCAGCTTTTCCTCCATTTCGGAGGCTGTAGGCGAATTTAACTCCGGCAAAATCACTGCCGAAAAGCTGCGGGAATACGAATGCAAAACCTGCCCCACCTGCGGTTCCTGCTCCGGTATGTACACCGCCAACTCCATGAACTGCCTCACCGAGGCACTGGGCATGGGCCTGCCTGGCAACGGCACCATTCCGGCTGTTTATTCCGCCCGAATCGAGCTTGCCAAGCACGCCGGCATGGCCGTTATGGAGATGCTTCGCAAAAACATCCGTCCCCGTGACATCATGACCAAGGAAGCACTGGTGAACGCCCTCACCGTGGACATGGCTCTGGGCTGCTCCACCAACAGCATGCTTCATCTGCCTGCAATTGCCCACGAGTGCGGCATTGACATTAACCTGGATATCGCCAACGAAATCAGCGCAAAAACCCCCAACCTCTGCCATCTGGCTCCCGCTGGCCGTACTTATATGGAAGATTTGCAGGAGGCTGGCGGTGTGTACGCCGTTATGAACGAGCTTTCCAAGAAAAACCTCTTGCATCTGGACTGCCTGACCATTACCGGCCGAACCATTGGCGAAAGCATCCAGAACTGCATCAACCTCAACCACGAGGTAATCCGTCCCATCGATAACCCCTACAGCGAAACCGGCGGCATTGCCATCCTGCGGGGCAACCTGGCGCCGGAAGGCAGCGTTGTAAAGCGGTCTGCCGTATTACCGGAAATGCTGGTGCACGAAGGCCCCGCCAGAGTGTTCGACTGCGAGGAGGACGCCCAGGCAGCCATCAATGCCGGCAAAATCCAGCCTGGTGATGTGGTTGTCATCCGTTACGAAGGCCCCAAGGGCGGCCCCGGTATGCGGGAGATGCTCAACCCCACCTCCGCCATTATGGGTATGGGGCTGGGCAACAGTGTAGCCCTGATTACCGACGGCCGGTTCAGCGGCGCCACCAGAGGTGCCTGTGTGGGTCACATTACCCCCGAAGCTGCCTCCGGCGGTTTGATTGGCGTGGTGGAGGAAGGCGACCTGATCAGTATCAACATCCCGGAAAACACCATTGAGTTAAAGGTGGACCAGGCCATTCTGGACGAGCGACTCCGGCACTTTGTACCCAAGAAAAAGGAGCTGAGCGGCTACCTGAAACGCTATGCAGCCCTGGTTTCCGGCGGTGCGTCGGGTGCTATCTTAAATTGATTATGATGGATTTGCATACGCTTTCGCTCCGGCTTGATTCGCTGGCTGTCTTTCGGGCTTTGCTCACCGACCCTGTCTTTGCCTGCCTGCTGGATTATTTAAAACAGCCCTCTGTTTTTCGCTATGCCGAATTTGCTTCCAGGCTGTACCAGGCAAACGGGGGCAACCTTACCCAGTATGTGCGGGAAGTGTGCGAAAATGCCGAAACGCCCTATGTAAAGGCATTGGGCACCGGCAATCCGGTTCCCCCGCCGATGCACTCCGCCCTGCTGCAGGAGCTGAAAACCATGCAGGCGGTGGCGGAACTTACCCCAGGCTTGCTGGCCCAAGGGATGGAATGCAGCGATTTTTTGCCGGAATTTGCAACCGAACCTCTGGATTTGACTGCCCATTACCTGCACCGTATCGGCCATATTGGCCGGTACGGCTACGGTATCTTTGCCAAGCACCGTATGTTCTACCTGTTGGACAGCGGAGCCATTGTACCGGTGCATCATGCCGACCCCACACGGCTTGCTGATTTGGTGGATTATCAACGGGAACGGCAGCTGGTTTTGCAAAACACCCAAGCATTGCTTGAGGGCAAGCCTGCCGCAAACATCCTGCTCACCGGCGATGCCGGTACCGGTAAATCCACCACCGTCAAGGCAGTGGTGAACGAGCTGTGGGAGCAGGGCCTGCGCATCATCGAAATTAAAAAGGATCAGCTCCGGCTGCTTCCCAATCTTTTGGATGAACTGGCTCAAAATCCGCTGAAATTCATTTTGTTCATCGACGATCTTTCCTTTTTGAAGAATGACGACCATTTCAGTGCTTTAAAGGCAGTTCTGGAGGGTTCGGTGAGTGTAAAATCAGCCAATGTGGTGATTTACGCCACCAGCAACCGCCGCCATATCGTGAAGGAAAGCTTCTCCGACCGTGAGGGGGACGATGTACACCGCAACGACACCCTTCAGGAGCTTGTCTCCCTTTCCGAACGGTTTGGACTGCACATCACCTTCAGCAAGCCCACCAAGGAAATCTACCTGAACATTGTGCACCATCTGGCACAGGAGAACGGTTTGCCTGTAACTCCAGAACTGGATTTGCTGGCCGAGCGCTTTGCCCTGGAGCGGGGCAATCGCTCTGCCCGGCTGGCACGCCAGCTGATTGACAAGCTGCTGTCCGGGCAGTAACTTCCACCAGTGTTCTGTCTCCAGAGGACGGACTCAATTTCTTCTGTCTGGGCCTGTTGCAGCATGGAAGGGCAGCTTTGCATCCGCCAAGCTATGCCCCCTGCACTGGTGCAAACAACAAAAAAGAGAGAAATTCTGCTTTGCAGAATTTCTCTCTTTTCAGCCTGTCGAAAAAGGTCGCCAAAAGGCGGCCTTTTTCTCGTATCATGGAAGAAAATGGGGTATAATGGTGTAGGGTGATAAAAATGCTGGTAAAGAACACAGAAAATCGAGGACAGCTGG
>CALWNE010000002.1 GCA_944382705.1 uncultured Allofournierella sp. | reverse complement strand
AATCTACCTCAAGCCCTTTGAAATCAGCGTAAAAGAAGGCGGCGCCGATGCTGTGATGTCTGCTTTCAACTACATTGGCACCCAGTGGGCCGGTGGCTCCAATGCTCTGTGCAACACCGTCCTGCGTGAGGAATGGGGCTTTGTGGGCATGGTACTGACCGACTACTTTGGCGTATACGGCTACATGGATGCCGACCAGGCCATCCGTAACGGCAACGACTTCTGCCTGGTAAACTACGATACCGCCACCAACCATGTAAGCGATACCACCAGCGCCACCAGCGTGCTGGCCATGCGTCAGGCTGCCAAGAACATCCTGTACACTGTGGTAAACAGCCGTGCTTATGCATCCGAAAACCTCAATCCCGGTATGCCCGGCTGGCAGATTGTGGGCATTGTAATTGATGTTGCCCTGGCTGCTGTGCTGATTGCGCTGGAAGTAAGCGTGCTGAAGGCTTACAAGCGCAAAAAGGAAGCTGAAATTCAGCAGGCTGCTGCCGATGCCGATACAGCGGACAGCGTTCAGTAAGAGTGCAGGCAAGCGCAGCCGCAAGCCCCAGCGAATGCTGACCATCAAATGATTGTTCCGGGGCTTTGTGCAGGAAATTTCACAAAGCCCCGGACTTCTTTGGCTACTCCCCAGAAAGCAGCCGGTGCAAGGTTCGCCTGTTTTGTGGGGAGTGGCCCGAAGCCTTAATTCAAGTGCCCTTGCAGGGCGTTATCCCAAGTAAGCAGAAAAGGAGCTGTGTTTATGCAGTACAAAGATTTAATCCAGCAGATGACCTTGGAAGAAAAGTGCAGCCTGCTTTCTGGCCGGGATGTATGGACTACTCGTCCCATTGAACGGCTGGGGATTCCCAGCATCTTTTTGTCGGATGGCCCCACCGGTGTGCGCAAGCAGATGGGCGCAGGCGATCACCTGGGTCTGAATGCAAGTGTGCCGGCCACCTGTCTGCCTACGGCAGCCACCATGGCCAACAGTTGGAACCCGGAGCTCAGCCGGAAGGTGGGCCAGCTGGTGGGCCAGGAAGCAGTGTGCCAGCAGGTGAATGTGCTGCTGGGCCCCGGCTTGAACATCAAACGCAGCCCCCTGTGCGGTCGCAACTTTGAGTATTTTTCTGAGGACCCCTATCTTTCCGGCAAGATGGCAGCGGCCTTTGTGCAGGGTGTGCAGGCAAACGGGATTTCTGCCTGTCCCAAGCATTTTGCAGTAAACAGCCAGGAATTGCGGCGTATGGCCAACGACAGCGTGCTGGACGAGCGCACACTGCGGGAAATCTACCTGACCGGCTTTGAAATTGCTGTGAAGGAAGGCCAGCCCAAAACCATTATGACCAGCTATAACCTGGTAAATGGTACTTATGCAAATGAAAATGAGCACCTGCTGGAAGAAATTTTGGTGCAGGACTGGGGCTACCAGGGTGCAGTGGTCACCGACTGGGGCGGCTCCAACGACCATGTGGAAGGTGTTCGAGTGGGAAGCCACCTGGAAATGCCCGGCACAGGCGGCGACAGCGACCGGGAACTGATTGCAGCCGTAAAGGAAGGCCGCCTTTCGGAAGATTTGCTCAACCAGCGTGTGGATGAATTTCTTCGGCTGGTTTTTGGCACCTGCCAGGCAACCCAGAAGGGCCACAGCGAATTTGATGCAGCGGCACACCACGCCATTGCGGCCCAGGCAGCCGAGGAAACGGTGGTGCTGCTGAAAAACCAGGACAATCTGCTGCCTCTGGCAGAGGGTACCCAGGTGGCTGTCATTGGCGACTTTGCCAAAACGCCCCGCTATCAGGGGGCGGGCTCCAGCATGGTAAACCCCACCCAGCTGGACACCGGCCTGGAGCAGCTGGCTCAAAGCGGGCTTCGCTCGGTGGGCTATGCCCAGGGCTACCAGCGTTCCGGCGAAAAGAATGAGCCCATGCAGATGGAAGCTGTGCAGCTGGCCCAGCAGGCTCAGGTGGTTCTGGTTTACATGGGCCTGCCCGAAATCAGCGAAACCGAGGGTATGGACCGCACCCATATGCGCATTCCGGACAATCAGATTGAGCTGCTCCATGCAGTGGCAGAGGTGAACCCCAATGTGGTGGTGGTTCTGGCAGGCGGCAGCCCGGTGGAAATGCCCTGGGTAAGCCACTGCAAGGCATTGGTGCACGGGTATCTGGGAGGCCAGGCCGGAGCAGGTGCCGTGCTGCGGGTGATTACCGGCAAGGTGAACCCCAGCGGCAAGCTGGCAGAAAGCTACCCCATGGCATTGGAGCAAAACCCCACCAGCCGTTACTACCCCGGCGAACAGCGCACCAGTGAGTACCGGGAGGGCCTGTATGTGGGCTACCGTTACTACGAAACCGCCGGTGTGCCGGTACAGTTCCCCTTTGGGTTCGGCCTTTCCTACACAACCTTTGCATACAGCGACCTGACAGTAAGCGAGCAGGGGGTAGAGTTTACCCTTGCCAACACCGGCAGCCGTGATGGCGCAGAGATTGCCCAGCTGTATGTGGCGCTGCCCGGCGGCAAGGTGTTCCGCCCGGCTAAGGAGCTGAAAGGCTTTGCCAAGGTGTGGCTGAAAGCAGGGGAGAGCAAGCGGGTATCCATTGCATTCGATGACAAAACCTTCCGCTACTTTAATGTAGGCACCAACGCCTGGCAGGTAGAGCCGGGCGAGTACCAGCTGATGGTTGGCTCCAGTGTGGCACAGATTCAGCTCACAGGCCAGCTGAAGCTGGAAGGGGACCAGGCACCCTGCCCCTACCAGAAAAATCAGATGGAGTGCTATTACACCGGCCAGATTCAGCAGGTGCCGGACGACCAGTTCCGGGCATTGCTGGGTCACGAGATTCCCAACCCCAACTGGGATGCCAGCGGCCAGCTGGGCCTGAACGATGCCATCTGCCAGATGTACTATGCCAAGAGCCCTCTGGCCCGGCTGGTGTATAAGATTTTGACCCATCTGAAGGATAAGAGCATTGCCAAAGGCAAACCGGATTTGAACATCTTGTTCATTTACAATATGCCCTTCCGTGGCATTGCAAAGATGACCGGCGGCGCTGTAACCATGGATATGGCACAGGCAGTGGTTACCATGGTAAACGGCCATTTCTTTAAGGGGATGGGCCAACTGCTGGGCTGCCTGTTTGGCGGCAAAAAAGCAGGCAGATAAACCGCCCCATACCCCCCAAAATATAACATCCAGAAAGGAGCAGTTTTGCGTATGACCGGTTTTAAAAAATGGGTGGATGAACATCCTGATTTGTGGGAGTTTATCCTGTTTAATATTCTGTCCAACTGCGCCACCGTTACCAACTTTGTGGTGATGTGGCTGTGCACCGGCTTTGTGTTTGCGTCCTTTGCAAGCCAGCCCTTCCAGTTCTTCATCTTTAATTACACCGATGTGCAGCGGGATTTGGGCCTGTGCGGCTTTTTGAGCTTTTTGGTGGCCACTGCCGCTGCCCAGACGGTTAACTTCTTTGTGCAAAAAAACTGGGTGTTCAAGTCCAACGCAGCCTTCCATAAGGCGGCGCCCAAGTATGTGGTGCTGGCTGTGGTGCTGGTTATCATCTCGGCGGCATTGCCGGCTTACAGCCAGGCGTTCTTCCTGAATGTGGGCGTGCCCCACGGCCTGGCACCCACCCTGGCAAACCTTGTTAATATTGTGGTACAGGTGGTAATCAGCTATCCTGCCATGAAGTTTGTCATCATGCCCAAGGAAGCATAAGCTCGTTTGTTTTGTTTTTAAAAGGCAGCTGCTCCGCCCATGCAACAGGGCTGGGCAGCTGCCTTTTTTGGGTTAAAAATATCCCGAAACAGTGGTAAAACGGTTGACACCTCCCAGGTGGGATGGTACACTTTTAAAGTGAAACGAGGCGTTCACAACCAGGCTCAGAGCCAGATGTGAGCGTCTTTCTTTCGTTATCTACACCCCTGCAAAGGGAGAGATAACCGAGCCTTGCAACCAACGCAAAAGACAAAAGGAGCAATGGGAATATGTTAACTGCAATCACTGGAATCAACTGGGGTGACGAAGGCAAGGGCCGTATGGTGGACCTGCTCAGCCAGGAGTACAACATCGTGGTGCGCTACCAGGGCGGCAACAACGCTGGCCACACCGTCGTGACCCCGGAGGGTAAGTTCGTGCTCAATCTGCTGCCCAGCGGCATTCTGCGCCCGGATGTGGTATGTGTTATGGGCAATGGCATGGTCATTGACCCTGCTCACCTGGAAAAAGAGATTGCAACCCTGCGTCAGCAGGGCATTGTTATCGACCCCTCTCACCTGAAAATCAGCGATCGGGCCACCATCTGTATGCCCTACCATGTGCAGGAAGATGGTCTGGAGGAGGACCGCTTGGCCAAGAGCGGCAGCCAGTTTGGCTCCACCCGCCGGGGCATTGCCTACTCCTACGGCGATAAATTCATGAAAAAGACCCTGCGTATGGGTGACCTGCTGAACCTGGACGAAAGCGTTAAAAAGCGGCTGGCCACCATTGTGGAGTGGAAAAACCTCACCATGGAAGGGGTGTATGGTGCAAAACCCATCGACCTGGAGGAGATGTGGGCATGGTGCCAGAAGTATGCCCAGTTGTTTGCTCCCTACATCTGCGATACCGGCGCATTCCTGGACAAGGCCGACCGGGAAGGCCAGAAGATTTTGTTTGAAGCCCAGCTGGGTGCCCTGCGGGATATTGACTTTGGCATCTATCCCTTTACCAGCTCCTCCAATGTGATTGGCAGCTATGCTCCCATTGGCGCAGGCATCCCTGGCCACAAGCTGGATAAGAGCATTGGCATTATGAAGGCTTACTCCAGCTGTGTGGGCGAAGGCCCCTTCACCGCCGAGCTGGCCATGACCGAGGAGCAGAAGAACGAGCTGCGCCAGGCTGGCCACGAGTTTGGTGCAGCTACCGGCCGTCCTCGCCGGGTTGGCCCCTTTGATGTGGTGGCAAGCCGCTACGGCGTGTTCTGTCAGGGTGCCGACGAGCTGGCTTTGACTCTGCTGGATGTGCTGGACTACATGGAGCAGATTCCTGTAGTGGAAAAGTACCTGGTGAATGGCCAGGAGGTGGATCGCTTCCCCATGGGCGAGGCCCTGGACTGCGCACAGCCTGTGGTGAAATATCTGCCCGGCTGGCACTGTGACATTACCGGCTGCCGCACCTGGGAAAGTCTGCCCCAGCAGGCAAAGGACTATGTGGAATATCTGGAACAGGCAGTTGGCTGCAAAATCAAGTATGTATCCGTGGGTGCCGCCCGGGATGCATACCTGGTGCGTGAGTAAGCTGTATCCCATTTTTTATAAGACCAGTACACAAACAGTCTGGCCGGGGATACACACAGGCCGGACGGGACCAAACGGAGGATAGACCAGCATGGGAGAATATTTGGATCGCGGTTTGCATGAGGAATGCGGTGTATTTGGCGTGTACCGCCAAACCGACGCCGCACATCTGACATACTTTGGCCTCCATGCCTTGCAGCATCGGGGGCAGGAGGGCGCAGGCATTGCCACAGCAGATGGAAAAAGCATCCACTGCCACAAGGGCAAAGGCCTGTTGACCGAGGTGTTCGGCCCTGCCGACCTGGAGGGCCTTAAGGGCAAAAACGCCATCGGCCATGTGCGGTACGGCACCGCCGGCGGCGGCGAACTGGCCAATGTGCAGCCTTTGGTGGCCCGCAAGGCCAACGAAAGCGCTCTGGCGGTTGCCCACAATGGCCAGATTGTAAACGCAGCCGAGCTGCGCCAGGAACTGGAAGATAAGGGCAGCATCTTTTGGGGTACCTCCGACAGCGAAATTATTCTCCACCTGCTCCAGGGCGAGCAGGGCTCCCTGCTGGAAAAAATCAAAAAAGCCTGCCGCCGCCTGGATGGCGCCTTTGCTTTTTTGATTCTTACCGAAAAAAATCTTTACGCAATTCGGGATAAAAACGGACTGCGCCCCCTCTCTTTGGCAAAACAGGGGGACGGCTGGTGTGTATCCAGCGAGAGCTGCGCCTTCGACATTGTGGGGGCTCAGCTGGTGCGGGATGTAAAGCCCGGCGAAATTGTCAAACTGTCTTCCGACGGAATCGAAAGCTTTAGCTACACCGAGGAAACCAGCCAGAACCTTTGCGCCATGGAGTACATTTATTTCTCCCGGCCGGACTCGGTGCTGGAAGGGCAGAATGTGCATGGCGTGCGCCGTGCCTGCGGCCGTCTGCTGGCTCAGGAGGATTTGAGCAATTTTTTACAGGCAGATATCGTGGTGGGCGTTCCGGATTCCTCTCTCTCTGCCGCCGCAGGATACAGCGAGGCCATGGGCCTGCCCAACGAGATGGGCCTGATTAAAAACCGCTATGTGGGCCGTACCTTCATTCAGCCCACCCAGGCCCAGCGTGATTTGGGCGTAAAGCTCAAGCTTTCGGCCAATGTGCCGGTGGTACGGGGCAAACGGGTGGTTCTGGTGGATGATTCCATTGTGCGGGGCACCACCTCCAAGCGCATTGTGGCTCTGCTGCGCCAGGCAGGTGCCACCGAAGTGCATCTGCGCATTGCAGCACCGGCCATTAAGTTCCCTTGCTTCTATGGTGTGGATATGTCTACCCGGGCCGAGCTGGCCAGCGCATCCCTGGAGCCGGATATTCTGGCCAGGGTGCTGGGGGCGGATTCTCTGCGCTTTATCTCTTTGGAGAATTTGAAGCAGGCCTGCGGCACCGAGGGATTGTGTACTGCCTGTTTCAGTGGCGAGTACAGCACCCCGCTGTACAGCCACACCCTGTAACAGCTTAATGCAACAAAAAGCCACCCCGGCACAAAGGAGCAATCCTTGTGCCGGGGTGTTTTTGTGGTTTGAACTTTTTTGTGGTGCAATTATTCCCGGTTGCGGCGGTAAATCAGCAAAAGCCCCTTTAACAAAAGGGCATCGTCAATGATGATGGAGTGACGGCAGTGGGGAACAATAACGCTGGCAAGGCCGCCGGTGGCAACTACGGTGGCCGGTTGGCCCAGTTCCTCCTGAATGCGGTCAATCAAGCCGTCCAGGCAGGAAGCATTGCCGTAAATAATGCCGCTTTTCATACATTCGGTGGTGTTTTTGCCAATCAAGCGGCGGGGGCTGTCCAGCCCAATTTTGGAAAGCTGGGAGGTATGGCTGACCAGTGCCTCCAGCGAGGCGTTAATGCCGGGCAGAATCATGCCGCCAATGTAGCTTTTTTCGGCGTCTACCACTTCCACGGTGGTGGCGGTGCCCAGGTCGATGATAATCAGGGGAGCGGGATAGTCCCGAATGCCGGCCACAGCGCAAACCACCCGGTCGCTGCCCAGCTGGGCAGGGTTGTCCATCTTGATGTGAAGGCCGTTTTTTACGCCGGGCCCCACCACCATGGCTTCGTGGCCGGTTGCGGTTTTAACCGCCTGACAGATGCGCTGGGTGATGGGCGGCACCACCGAGGAAAGAATCACGCCCTCCATCTTGGAAATATCCACATGGTACATCTCCAAAACATTTTTAAAGCTGATGGCATATTCCAGGGAGGTTTTGGTCAAATCGGTGGAAAGGCGTTCCACAAACACAATGTTATCCTCAGACTCCAGATAGCCGATAACAATGTTGGTGTTGCCAATATCCAGTGCAAGAATCATGGTAATTACTCCTTTAAAAAGGCATTAGTGGGAACGGCGGCTCAAAATACCCAGCAGGGGCCGGCCAATCAGGATGGTAAGCAGGGTGGCTACCAGGGCTTCCGGTACGCCATTGATGCCGATGACCGAAAGAATGAGGGGGTAAACAGCATCGGCAGCAACGCCCTTTGCGGCACCGTAGCTTTTGCCAAAAAACAAAAGAATCAGGTGCATTACCAGCAGGGTGTTGGTGAGAGCACCTGCAAAGCCTGCGGCCCCCAGTGCCAGGGTTTGCCCCTTTGCGCCGGGCAGCTTTTGCAGCAGACGAAAAACATAATACGGCACCACGCCCACCAGAATGCGGGGCACAAAGCAGATCACAAGGCTGGCCAGGTTGCCTTTGGTATCACCCAGGGTATAAAAGGGCGAAAATACAAAGGAGGTGGCTACCGGGGTAAAGGTGTTGGAAAGCAGGCTGGTAAAGCCGAACACACCCCCCAGAAAAGCCCCTTTCTTGGGTCCTAAAAGCACCGAACCCAAAATGACCGGAATGTGGATGATGGTGGCCCTTGTAAATCCCAGGGGGATATAACCCAAAAAGGGCACACTGGCCATTACTAGAATGAGGGCCGTAAAAAGGGCAAGCTGAACCATGCCCGTGGCATTTCTGCCGGTACCGTAGCGTTTCATATTCAATTCCTCCTGTTATTATTCCCAATCAAGCGGGATACAATACGCCTATCAGTATAACACCGAATCCCCCGGCGGCACAAGAAAAAATTCAAAGCGGATGCAAAAAAACACCGGTTGTGCTACAATAATCAATGGCCCGTTGGCATTGCCAAACCGGCAACAACAAAAAGGCAGGAGGCAAAAACAGAATGCTTCGAGGAAAACACATTGTGCTGGCCGTTACCGGCGGCATTGCTGCGTATAAAATGGCATCCATGGCCAGTATGCTGGTCAAGCAGGGGGCACAGGTACAGGTGCTTATGACGCAAAATGCAACCAATTTTATTAATCCCATTACATTTGAAACGCTTACAGGGCGCAAATGTTTGATTGATACCTTCGACCGGAATTTCCAGTTTGAGGTGGAGCATATCTCGGTGGCCAAATGGGCGGATTTGGTGCTGGTGGCGCCGGCAAGTGCCAATGTCATCGCCAAGCTGGCCCATGGCCTGGCGGACGATATGCTCACCACCACCCTGCTGGCTTGCAAATGCAAAAAGCTGGTGGCCCCCGCCATGAATACCAATATGTACGAAAACCCTGCCGTGCAGGAAAATCTGGCCACGCTGGTTCGTTACGGTATGGAGCTGATTGAGCCGGTGAGCGGACATCTGGCCTGCGGTGATACAGGTATGGGCAAGATGGTGGAGCCGGAGGTCATGCTGGAGCATATTCTGCGGCATCTGGCCATGCCCCACACCATGGAGGGGCTGCGGGTACTGGTCACCGCAGGGCCTACTCAGGAAGCCATCGACCCGGTGCGCTTTATCACCAATCACTCCACCGGAACCATGGGCTATGCCCTGGCTCGCATCTGTATGCTGCGGGGCGCACAGGTTACGCTGGTAACCGGGCCAACCTCCCTTACACCGCCCCCCTTTGTGGAGGTGGTACCGGTGGTAAGTGCCCAGCAGATGTACCAGGAGGTTACTGCCCGCAGTCAGGTGCAGGACATTGTCATCAAGGCGGCGGCTGTGGCGGATTTCCGGCCTGCCCAAACGGCAGAACACAAAATCAAAAAGGACAAAGCGGGCCTTTCCATCCAGCTGGAGTCCACCCAGGATATTCTGCGCCAGCTGGGCAGCCAGAAAAAGCCCGGCCAGTTTTTGTGCGGGTTTGCCATGGAAACCCAGGATTTGGAGCAGAACGCCCTGCGTAAACTGGAAACCAAACAGCTGGATTTGGTGGTAGCCAACAACCTGAAGGTGGAGGGCGCCGGGTTTGGTACCGGCACCAATGTGGTGACTTTGCTGTGGAAGGATGGCAAAAAACAGCTGGAGCGGATGGAAAAGCAGCAGGTTGCCGTAGCTATTCTGGATCAGATTATGGAGCTGCGCAGCTGAGATACAGGTTGTGCCATTGCGCAAAAAACAGCATAGGATGGGTAGCCTGCCTTGCCAGCTGACTGGTGCAGTGCAGGCAGTAAGGAAAGGAGGGAATTACCATGATTCAGTTTTTTAACAGTGTTCCGGATTTAAATGCTGGGGTGGAGCTGTGGCGGCAGTCCCACGGCGGCGTGCTGCTGGATGTGCGCACCCGTGCCGAATATCTGTCTGGCCATGTTCCGGGCAGCATCAACCTGCCCCTGGAGCAGCTGCACACCATTCAAATCAGCAAGAATGTGCCGCTGTTTGTGTACTGCCGCAGCGGCCGCCGCAGCCAAGAGGCAGCAGATTGGCTAACCGCCAATGGCTACAAGGCCACCAATGTGGGCGGCATCATTGAGTATGACGGCACGCTAGAATAAATAAACCATTGCAAAAGGCACCCCTGGTTGGGTTTGCGGCATCGCAAGCCCGGCAGGGGTGCCTTTGCGGTGCTGCCCAGCTCGCCACCGCTTGCAACCGGCCCTGAAATCAGGTATGCTAGATACAGTAGGGCATTCGCTTGCCCCCAGTACGGCCATAAGCATCCCTTTGGGGCGCAAGCCGAGAGGTGAATCATGAAGTTATCGCTTATCATTCCCTGTTACAACGAGCAGGAGGTACTGCCTGTGTTTTATCAGCAGGTCACAGAGGTTCTGGCTGCGCAGCAATGGGACTATGAACTGCTGTTTGTGAACGATGGTTCCAGGGACAAAACCCTGCCGCTGCTGCGCCAGCTGGCACAGCAGGATGCAAGGGTAAAATATCTTTCTTTCTCCCGTAATTTTGGCAAGGAAGCCGCCATGTATGCAGGGTTTTGCAATGCCAAAGGCCAGTATGTTGCGGTAATGGATGCGGATTTGCAGGACCCGCCCAGCCTTCTTCCTCAAATGATGGAGCTGCTGGAAAGCGGCCAGTACGACAGTGTGGCTACCCGGCGGGTGAGCCGTGCGGGGGAACCGCCCATTCGCAGTTGGTTTGCCCGGCAGTTTTACAGGCTGATTAACGCCATTTCTGATGCGGATGTGGTGGACGGCGCAAGGGATTTTAGGCTCATGCGGCGGGAAATGGTGGATGCAGTGGTGGCAATGGGGGAGCGCAACCGATTTTCCAAAGGCATTTTTGGCTGGATTGGATTTCGCACCTATTGGCTGCCTTATGAGAATGTGGAGCGTGCCGCAGGGGAAACCAAATGGAATTTCTGGAGCCTGTTTGGCTATGCAGTGGATGGCATTGTAAACTTTTCTCAGCTGCCTTTAAGCCTTGCCTCCTGGCTGGGCTTTGGCATGACCGCCTGTGCCTTTTTCAGCCTTTTGTTCATTGTGGTGCGCAGGCTGTTGTTTGGCGACCCGGTGGCCGGCTGGGCCTCCACCATGAGCGTGATTTTGTTTATTGGCGGTTTGCAGCTGTTTTGCCTGGGGCTGATGGGCCAGTACATTGCAAAAATTTACCTGGAAACCAAGCAGCGGCCCCATTATATTGTGGGGGAAACAAACCTGGACCAGGCAAACCCAATTGGATAAACAAAAAGCTGGAGCAAACGGTTTGCTCCAGCTTTTTATTTGAATATTCAGCATAGAACCTGGGCAAAATTGCTCAGGCTTTTTTGCCAAAGAATTTGCGCCGCAAAAAAGTACCGCCCTTTTTAAGCCAGTTTTGCGGCTCGGTAAAGATAACCGGCATTTCCCGGTAGTCAATTTGGTTGGTTTCCAGCCAAACATCCAGCAGCCGCTCGCTCACAAAGCCAAATACACGGGCATCGTTGGGGCTGTACTGGCTAATATCCAGCTCCTGCTCCAGGGTGAACAGGAGATCAAACAGCCAGCTGCAA
>CALWNE010000001.1 GCA_944382705.1 uncultured Allofournierella sp. | reverse complement strand
GATTGATAAGGAAAAAGCTGTGCCGGTGGATATTGCCCTGGGCCAGGGGTACGATACCCTTGTGATTACAGGCCCCAACACCGGCGGTAAAACCGTCAGCCTGAAAACAGCCGGTCTTTTGTGTGCCATGGCGCAGCACGGTATGCTGATTCCGGCCCATGAGCAGAGCACCGTCTGCGTTTTTGAGGAGTATCTAGTGGACATTGGCGATGAGCAGAGCATTGAGCAGAGTCTTTCCACCTTTTCTGGCCACATGAAAAAGATTACCGGCATTCTGGACCAGGCCCACAAGCGCACGCTGGTGCTGCTGGATGAGCTGGGCGCCGGTACCGACCCGGCGGAAGGCGCAGCCTTGGCGGTGAGCATCATCGAACAGCTGCGCAGCCAGGGTGCACTGATTATGGCAACCACCCACTACGCGGAGATGAAGGTCTTTGCCCTGGAAACCCCCGGTGTTATGAACGCAAGCTGTGAGTTTGATGTGGAAAGCCTGCGCCCCACCTATAAACTAAGCGTGGGCGTGCCCGGCAAGTCCAATGCGTTTTTAATCAGCGAAAAGCTGGGCATTCCTCAGCGGATTATTCAGCGGGCACAAACCCACCTTTCCAACGATGACAAGCGGCTGGACAGTGTGCTGGCTCAGCTGGATGATTTGAAATTGCAGCTGAAGGCCAGCCAGGACGAGGTGGAGAAGGCCCGCAGCGAGGCGGAACACAAGCTGGAATCTGCCCGCAAAAAGTACGATGCGCTGGTACAGCAGGGCGAAACCGAGCTGGAAGCGGCCCGGCTGAAAGCCCGTCAGATGGCTCAGCAGGTGCAGGATGCAGCCTATGCCCTTACCGATGAGCTGCGCCAGCTGCAAAAGGACGAAAAAACCAGCGCCGCCCAGCGTGCGGCCCGTGCCCGGGAAATTGCCCGGAAGGAGACCGAGCGGCTGTACAGCAAAACCGATGTGGCCCATGTAGCACCCAAGCAGTTTGTGCCCCTCAAGCAGGTGAAGGTAGGCCAGGAAGTGGTGATTGCAGACCTGGACCAGACTGCTACCGTGGTTTCGCTGCCGGACCGGAACGGCCTGGTGGAGGTGCGGGCTGGCATCCTGAAAACCAAGGTGCCCCTGAGCAACCTGAAAGCGCCGGATAAACTGCAAAAGACCCCTGCCAAGTCGGCGGCGCCCAAGCGCAGCAGCACCACGGTGCAGCGGGTACAGCGCAAAGCCAGCATGGAAATTAATCTGCTGGGCATGACGGTGGACGAAGCCCTCATGGAAACCGACCAGTTCATCGACCATGCAGTGATGAATGGGCAAAGCATGGTATACCTGATTCACGGCAAGGGCACCGGCGCCCTGCGCAAAGCCATCCATGCCCATCTGCGTGGCCACCGGAATGTAAAGAGCTTCCGCCTGGGCCAGTACGGCGAGGGTGAAGCAGGCGTAACGGTGGTGGAACTAAAATAAACACAGGGGCAGGCAATGCCCATGCCGGCGGCCAACAGCCACACGCCCGGTGGCCAACAGCCACACGCCCGGTGGCTGCCGTCAGCCTGGCCCGCAAGTCAGGCAAAAAACAAAATCCCCGGTTATCTCTCCCATACAGGAGAGGGCCGGGGGTTTTGTGCTGTTTGGCGTTAAATCTGCTGTTTAATCTGGCGGATTACCTGTTTTTCCAACCGGCTCACCTGGGCCTGGCTGATGCCAATTTCCTGGGCTACCTCCATCTGGGTTTTGCCGGCCAGATACCGCAGTGTCAGGATACGCCGCTCCCTGGGGGAAAGCTCTTGCAGAGTATCCTTCAGCATAATGCTGCTAATCCAGCTTTCTTCGCCCTCTGGTTGGCCGATTTGATCCATTACATACAGGGTGTCTCCACCGTCGGTGTACACCGGTTCATATAGGCTGATGGGGTCCACCACGCTTTCCAGGGCAAGCGTTACGGTGGAAAGGGGAAGTTCCACCCGCTGGGCCACCTCGCGCATATGAGGTTCCCGCCCCAGTTCTTTTTGCAGCTGCTCTTTGGCTTGCATGGCACGGTAAGCGGTATCCCGCACCGAGCGGCTCACCCGCAGGCTGTTGTTGTCTCGCAGAAAGCGGCGAATCTCGCCCACAATCATGGGAACGCCATAGGTGGAGAACCGCAGATTCATGGTAGGGTCAAAATTGTCAATGGCTTTCATCAGGCCAATGCAGCCCACCTGAAATAAATCGTCCATACATTGCCCCCGGCCGGTAAATTTTTGTACCACGCTGAGCACCAGCCGCAGATTGCATTGAATCAGGGTTTGCCGGGCCTGGGCATCCCCATTGCGGGCCGCAATCAGCAGCTGCGTTTTTTCTTTTTCTTTCAAAACCGGCAGCTTGGCGGTGTTCACACCGCAAATTTCCACCTTGTTGTAAGGCATGGTCATCACACTCCTTGCCCCTGTTGCAGGGTACTGGGAGTATGGACGAAGCATTACCGCACAAAACCAGTGAAATATTGGAAGTATGCTGCACTCCAACGGCTGCGCCAGCATACAGTAAGGCAAGCAGTACGAAAAAGGAGGGGTCATGTATGACGCAGGAAGGAATTGTTTTGCTGGCAATCGGGTTGCTGGTAGTGGGGGTGGCCGCCCTTGCTTTTGTATGGAGCTTGTACCACGACTATCTGGAAAAAGAAAAACGGCTTTACCGAGAACCCAGCTTTGTGCCTGCAGGATTTTGGATGAGCCGTCTGCCCCAGCAGGACTACCTGCGGCTGGATCGGATTTATCTGCTTGGTCGCCGCATTGCACAGCTGGAATTTTTGGTTCGTCCCCAGTGGACGGCGGTTCTCCGGGTGGCCTTTGAGGGCCAGGATCTGCGGCTGGAGGAATGGGAGATGCCGGACTTTGACCAGCTGTCAGTGCGTATGGTGGCAGGGGTGCGCACCGAGCTGCGCCAGGAACAAAACGGCGCAGTGCTGGTGCGCTGGCAGCGGAATGGGTTTGATTTTGCCCTCTATCTGCCCCGTACCGAGATGGGCCTGGCCGGCGGTTTGCTGGAGCGGTTTGTAACCGACACACAGGCCAGCCCACTGGAATAAAGCTGCAAATAAAAGCGCAGAGTAATTGCTGAAAAACTGGCTGAAGCCCAGCCATATCAAATAGAGCGGCTCATAGAGGGGCTCAAGGGTTAAAGCCAACAAAAAACGCTGACCGGCAAGTTTTGCCAGGTCAGCGTTTTTATTGAGAGCCCGCATCTGCCTGTGGGAACAAAGGCATAAGAAAGAGGCGGGGCAAACTGTTTGTATGCCTGAAAAAGCAGGTTGCGGCTTTTTTACAACGCCTTTTCCAAATCCCGGCGCAGCCGCAAAATAATGCGTTTTTCCAGCCGGGAAATGTAACTTTGAGAGATGCCAATTTGGTCCGCAACCTCTTTTTGGGTACGCTCGTTGCCGTCCAGCAAACCGAACCGCAGCTGCATGATGGTGCGTTCCCGTGGGGCCAGGCGGTTTACTGCGGCAAGCAGCAGGTCTTTTTCTGCTTCCTGCTCCAGCTGTGCACCAATGAGGTTTTGGTCACTGCCCAAAATGTCCGATAAAAGAAGTTCGTTTCCGTCTCCATCGGTGTTGAGGGGTTCATCAATGCTGGCCTCCTGGCGGCGGTTGCTGCTTTTGCGCAGGTACATCAAAATTTCGTTTTCGATGCAGCGGCTGGCGTAGGTGGCCAGCTTGATGTTTTTGGAGGGCACAAAGGTGTTTACGGCCTTAATCAGCCCAATGGTGCCGATGGAAATCATGTCTTCCACCGAGGTGGTGGGGCTTTCAAATTTTTTTGCAATGTACACCACCAGCCGCAGGTTGTGGGTAATGAGCAGGTCACGGCAGCCGGGTTTGCCTGCTTCCAGCCCGGCAAAAATCTGCTGCTCCTCCTGGGCGGTAAGGGGCGGCGGCAGAGTTTGGGGGCCATGTATGTAATAGATATAGTCCGGCATTTGAAGCCATTGCATAAATGCCGCCAGCAGTTGTTTTATTTGGGCAATGAGGGGGTGATACACGATGTTCGACTCCTTTCCTGGGTGAGGGTGTGTAAAAAACGCTGGCCCACCAGGGCCTGAATGGTGCCATCTGCCAAAGGCTGGTCGGTAAAAACCACCAATGCAGGGGCGGTGTATCGACGGGAATCCCTTTGCAGGCTCACTAAAATGCCGTCCAGAGCGGGGAGTGTGCGCTGCCCGGCAGCGGTTTGGCAGGGGATAAGCCGCAGTTTTGTATGGGGTGGCGGGGCAGAGAGGCGGCCCTTCAAAAAGGCGGCAAAAAAGGGCTGTACCTCGGGCGGAATGGCTTTGCGGCAGGACTCATAGCAAACCAGCAAGGCAGGTTTACCGCCCACAGGGTCCAGCAATGAAAAGCCGGTGTCCAGCAGGGCTGTGAGTGTAACTGGCTGCTGCTCTGCAAAGGTGAGCTGCAACTCCAGCCGGGGGGCGTTTTGAGGTGGGCCAAAGGCCAGCAGAGCAAGCCGTAAAACCAGATAGACCCCGGCGGTGCAAATCAGAATCAGGGTGGGGGAGAGGGCCAGATACACCGAGAAATTGTTGGTGTGCATCCCTTGGGCACCCTGCTGCTGCACTGCCCACAAAACCAAACCGGCAAGACCGATGTTTAGCGCAAAAAACCACACTGTCTGGCGCAGCAGCCCCCGCCAGCCGCAAAACCCAAAGGCAATGCGGCACACCAACGCAGCGCTGATGCCTTTAAATGCCAGGCCGGGCACAAGGCCAAAATCCGGTGCCAACAGGCTGAGTGTACACCCGGCGGCTAAACCGGCCGCGGCCAGGCAGGGCCAAGGGCCGCAGACGGCGCCGCTTAGCTGTGCCACACACCGCAGCAACAGATACGCAATGAGGAAATTCACCAACAGCAGTACATCCAGGTAGATAACGGTTTTCAATGGCATCCCTCCCTTTGTGTTTGATTGTACCGCCACAAGGCGGGCAGATGCTGTCAAAAAAGGGGACGACCTTCAAACGCCTGCACGAGAGCTGAACAATGCAAAAAAATGCACCCCTTCCCGATGACAGGAAGGAGTGCAGAGGATAAATTTTGTTAGAGGTTTAGCCCACCAGACGGCCGGTGAGGGGAATGCCGCAGGTGTTTAGGGCACGAATGAAGGAAGCGCTGCCCTTGTAGTGGATGCCTGTAATGCCCAAATCAAAAGCGGCCGTGGTGTTGTCTTTTCGGTCATCCACAAAAATACTTTCGCTGCAATCCAGCTGGTAGGTTTGCAGCAGGGCCTGGTAGATGCCTGCATCCGGCTTGTTGATGCCCACCTCACAGGAGGCAATGCCGCCGTCAAACAGCTGCCAAAAGTCCCGCTTGCGAATCAGCTCCAGGGTTTCGTGGGAGATGTTGGACAGATAATACAGCGAAAACCCCATGTTTTTAAGCCGCTTCATGGTTTCTACGGTGCGGCGGCGGGTTTTGAGCATACGGGGCCAGTCATCCAGCACACTCTGCACCTCAAATACACGGCCAGCGGTGCGGGCTTTTTCCAGCATCTGGCCATAGGCCTGCTCCTGGGTGAGTTTGCCGGCGTCCAGCAGCGCCCATTCCTCGCTACCAAAGGTTAAATCGTATACGATGGTTTCGATGGTTTCGTTATAAAAGCGTTCCAGCAAAAATTCCTTGGGATTAAAATCCACCACAACGCCGCCCAGGTCAAAAATGATGTTCTTATACATCCTGGTTTCTCTCCTTCGGTTACAGAGTGGACTGGCCAGCCGTGTAGGGCGGGCCAGGGTTTTAGGCAGCACCGTATAAGTTGCGCCAAAAGGCTGAGACAGTGCAGTGCGCAAAAACTTTCTGCGATGTTGCTCCAAAATATTTGCCAGTTCATCAAAGATTGACTGGGGTTTGGGTTCGTCTCACAAAAAATTCCGCCACGCTCCACTGCCTGAAATGATGCAGGTGCTGCTTTTATTCAAAAGTATAGCAAATTTTGTGACAAAATGATAGAGCGTCCCATGAATTTACACATCAACCTGCCGGTGCTGCATACTATGGTAACGAAAGGTGGTGTTATTATGACAGCAGAAGAACTGTTTTGCAAAGATATTATACAGCTGGGCGCAGGAATCAAGCTGGGCCGGGCGGATGATGTTTGGCTGGACCCCCAGGCCCGGCGGCTGGAAGGCTTGATTTTACGGGATCGGCCCCGCTGGCTTCGCTGGCTTGGCAAAGGGCAGGAGCTGCGTATCCCCTGGGAACAGGTGGTGTCCATTGGGCAGGATGTGATTTTGGTGGAATTAAAAGAGCAGGAAGCCTTACAATGCGAACAAAAAGGGCTTTTTTCCGGTATGTTTGCCAAGGCTCCCCTTGCGTCCACCGAAAAAACAGGTATATAATAGGAACCATCTGCAACAAGGGGGCGGTGAGGGAAGAACGCTCACCGCTGCCCCTTGCCTTTCAACATGGCAGTGCTTTTGCGGCAAAGCAGGAGCAGTACACTGCCTGAGCTAAAGGAGGAATGGGTTTTGCCTGTACCTGTAAAACAAAAAACGATATGGCGGCTGCCGGCACCCCCCCAAAAAAGGCCATTTGCAGCCTGGGCCTGGCTTATGGCACCCCTGGTGGGGCTGCTGGTGCTGGTTTGCACCGAATGGGTGCACCGGGGCCAGTTTACCCAAGCTGTGTGGACAAGCAATGTGCTGCCCCACCTGCCCAGTTACCTGTTCAGCTGGCTGCTGCTGGCCTGCCTTTATCAAACAGTTGCCACCCTCAGCCGGTGCCATCCTGCGGCGGTGCTTGTTACGGCCATTGCAGGCTGTGTACCGGCTGCAATTACTTATTTTAAGCTCAAACTTCGGGGAGAACCGTTCTTTCCCTGGGATGTGATGCAGGTTTCGGAGGCTGTGGGCGTGGCAGGCCAGGCCGGGCTGGAAATGACCCTGTCCATGGGGGTGTCGGCGCTGCTGTTTGCGGTACTGGCAGTGCTGGCGGTGCTGGTGAAGGAACCAGAGCGCCGCTGGCAAAGCCGCTTGGCAGCAGGGCTGGGCACCGCCCTGGTGGGAGCGATGGTGGTGGGAGTGTTCCTAAGCCCGGGGCTATCCCGCAGCATTGGGATTGTGCCGGATATGTGGATGCAGAACCGGTACTACCGTAACTATGGCGTGATTGCAGGGTTTATTACCAATATCCAGAATATCAATGTAAAAAAGCCGGCTGGGTATAACCAAAACACGGCAGAAACATTGCTGGAGGAAGCAGAAAAGCAGGACCTTGCTCCGGAATTTGAAGGCAGCTACGCCCAGCAGGGGGATGGCCAGGTGACATGGCCCAACATTATCTTTGTGATGGATGAGTCCTTCTGGGATGCCTCCGAGCTGGAGCAGTACGGGGTAACCTTTGACCGGGCTCTCACCCCCAATCTGCACCGGTTGCAGCAGCAGGCAGCCTACGGAAAGCTGTACAGTCCCAGCTTTGGGGGAGGCACCTGCGATGTGGAGTTTGAGGCCCTGACCGGCTACTCCACAGAATTTTTGCCCAGCGGGAGCAAGCCCTTTCAGCAGCATGTGGTGCATCCCATGTTTTCGCTGCCTTCTTATTTAAAGGAGCAAGGCTATGCCACCCAGGCGGTTCACTGCTACTATGGCAAATTTTGGAGCCGCAACACAGCCTACCCAAACCTGGGCATTGACAGCTTTATCTCGCTGGAGGATTTTGTAAATCCAGAAAAAAAGCGTGGGGCAGAGTGGAAGGGCGGCCTGGTGACCGACCGGGAGATGGCCAACAAGATTGAGGAGCTGTGGGAAAGCCGCCAGACGGACAAGCCCCTGTTTTTGCACGCAGTTACCATGCAGAACCACACCAGCTATCGGCCGGATAACTACGACCCAGAGGAATTGGTGCAGATTTTGCAGGCACCTGCCACCATGAGCGAAAAAACCAAAGGAGCTTTGCAGGATTTTGCAACCGGCGTACAGCAGGCGGATGAAATGCTGGGGCAGCTAACCGACTATTTCAGCCAGGTGGAGGAACCGGTTATCCTGGTGTTTTGGGGCGACCATTACAATCCCATCGGCAGCGGGTACGAGGTGTATACCTCCACAGGCTATGTGCCCGATGCAACCAGCGAATCCCCAGAGCTGCACCAGATGCCGCTGCTGATTTGGTGCAACTACTGGGACCAGCCGGTGGAGCTGGGCACCCTGGCTGCCTACCAGCTGAGCCCGGTGCTTATGGAACTGTTTGGGATGGAAAAGCCGGCCTATTATGAATATCTGCTCAACCAGCTTTCGGTTTACCGCAGCCGCACCAGGGGGGTGACCATTCAGCCGGATGGAACCGCCACCCAGGAGATGGATAGCCAGCAGGAACAGTGGTTTGAAAACCACTGGCTGCTGCAATACGACCTGATGTTTGGCAAAAGCTGGGGTGCACCGGGCTACAACGAATCGTCAAAGTAAAAAAAGCCTGGCTGCAAGCCAAATTATTTGAGCAAAAGCCTTGTAAAGGCTGGTTCGGTGTGGTATACTGTACCAGCAATACGCACGCATTGCTTTGTTCTCCTGTGCCCGCAAGGGTGGGGGAACATGCAGGTAATGCGGAGGAAAAACACTATTTTTGGAGGATTTAAACATGGCAGTAGTATCTATGAAACAGCTCCTGGAAGCAGGCGTACACTTCGGTCACCAGACCCGTCGCTGGAACCCCAAGATGGCTAAGTACATCTTCACCGAGCGCAACGGCATCTACATCATCGACCTGCAGAAGACCGTTAAGAAGCTGGACGAGGCTTACAACTTTGTTCGCGAAGTTGCTTCCGAGGGCGGCGAGATTCTGTTTGTTGGCACCAAGAAGCAGGCTCAGGAGTCCATCAAGGAAGAGGCTCTGCGCTGCGGCATGCACTATGTAAACGCTCGTTGGCTGGGCGGCATGCTGACCAACTTCCGCACCATCCGTAAGCGCATCGACCGTCTGGAGCAGCTGCGCCAGATGAGCGAGGACGGCACCTTTGAGCTGCTGCCCAAGAAGGAAGTTGCTAAGCTGGAGCTGGAGATCGAGAAGCTGGAGAAGTTCCTGGGCGGTGTTAAGAACATGCACGGCCTGCCCAAGGCTATGTTCATCGTTGACCCTCACAAGGAGCGCATCGCTGTTGCTGAGGCTCGCAAGCTGAACATTCCCATCGTGGCTATCGTTGACACCAACTGCAACCCCGACGAGATCGATTACGTGATCCCCGGCAACGACGACGCTATCCGTGCTGTTAAGCTGATTGCCGGCGCTATGGCCGACGCTGTTCTGGAAGGCCGTCAGGGCGAGCAGAACGCTGCTGCGGCTGCCGAGGCTGCCGAGGCTTAATCGCTTTCCTGCACCGAACAACGAAAGGGGATAATTAAAATGGCTTTTACTGCACAAGATGTTAAGAACCTGCGCGAGCAGACCGGTTGCGGCATGATGGACTGCAAGAAGGCTCTCACCGAGTCTGGCGGCGATTTCGACAAGGCCGTTGAGTACCTGCGTGAGAAGGGTCTGGCTGCTGCTCAGAAGAAGGCTGGCCGCATTGCTGCTGAGGGTATGGTATACGCTACCGTTTCCAGCAAGGTTGGCGTTGTGGTTGAAGTAAACGCTGAGACCGACTTCGTTGCCAAGAACGAGATGTTCCAGAACTTCGTTAAGGATGTTGCTGGCGTTATCGTAGAGCAGAACCCCGCTGATGTGGATGCTCTGCTGGCTTGCAAGCTGGGCGACGATACCGTTGAGGCTGCTCTGAAGGAGAAGATCCTGGTTATCGGCGAGAACATCAAGATCCGTCGTTTCGAGCGCTTTGAGGGTGTATGCTCTGCTTACATCCATGCAGGCGGCACCCACGCTGTTCTGGTTGGCTTTGAAACCAGCGAGGAAGTTGCTTCCAAGGCTGAGTTCGACGCTTACGGCAAGGACATTGCCATGCAGATTGCAGCCGCTAACCCCGGCTACCTGTGCGAGGCCGATGTACCTGCTGAGGTAATTGAGAAGGAGAAGGAAATTCTGCTGGCTCAGATTGCCAACGATCCCAAGAACGCCAACAAGCCCGACGCTATCAAAGAAAAGATGGTTCTGGGCCGCATTGGCAAGTTCTACAAGGAGAACTGCCTGGTTGAGCAGGAGTTCGTTAAGGACCCCGACCTGACCATCGCTCAGTACACTGAGAACACCGGCAAGGCTCTGGGCGGCGAGATCAAGATCACCAAGTTCGCTCGTTACGAGAAGGGCGAAGGCCTGGAGAAGAAAGTGGACGACTTCGCAGCTGAAGTTGCCAGCATGACCAAGTAATTGGTGCTGAATCCACTTTAAAGATTCAAGTTTGTATTGGGTCTGGCAGATGATGTGCCAGCCTCGTATGCACAAAAGAAAGGAGCACTCCCTAAAGGAGTGCTCCTTCTTTTTGGCATAGAAATAAAATCGGTTTTCCGCTGTTGAAGTTGTAAAGTAAAGTGGACCGTAAAGATTGAGGGAGGGAGAGAGAGATGCACAAGCAGAAGTTTGCACCTGCAATGTTCTTTTTTGCGGTTTTCGGTGCACTGATGCTGTTTTTTGTTCGCATCAATCCCATTGTGGTATTTGATGCAGACGATTGGCTGTACGCTTCGTATATGCGTTCGCCGGTTCCAATTTGGGGAGGGTGGAACCCTACCCGTATTTTGCCGGAAATTTTTATGCCCTTTGTTTCAAACATTGGAGCATTTATTCTTTACCCGCTAACCGGAGACTATCTGGGTGCATTGACCACTGCCTATGGGGCGGCGGTATCGGCAAGCATTGTGGGATATCTGTATGTGGTCTACCGGTTTTTGTGCTGTAAAGTCACAAGCAGCAAATCCATTGCGCTTGGTGCAACGGCGCTTTTTTTGCTGCTGCATTTCAATATTTTTAAGGTAGGAGTAAGCAATAATTCTTACCTGTTTTTTTCGGCAGATGCCACCTGCTACTTTTTTTATACCATTCCTACCCTGTGGATTTTTAGCATGATAGGACTTTTGGAACTGCACCCGGAATGGTACGATTTTACCACCAACAAGCATTTGCTGCCTAAAAGTATTTTGCTGGCGGCTGCCTACCTGCTGGTGTTTTCCAATTTATATTGCTCCTATCTGCTTGCGCTGTGGTGTGGATTTAAAATTTTGCAATCCATCCAGCTGCCGTTCCAGCTCCGGCAGATGGTTTGCAAAAATGCTTTTCCGCTGGTGGTTCTTGCGGCCTGGTTTGTTTCGCTGGTGTTTGAGCTGAATGGCGGCCGGGCAGACAGCCTTTCGCAAGTGTCGTTCAGGGAGGGGCTTTTACAGTCGATGCAGTACTTTTTTAAAACCAGCTATGGGCCTATGTTCAAAGGCGTTGCCGTTGGATGTGTGGTGCTGGGCGTTGTTTTAATGGCTGCAAATCGAAAGGAAGACTACACAAAGGCCGTTGCGCAAAAGGCTGCATATATGGTGGCATCGGCTGTTTTGTCGCTTATCTTTTTGCTGCTTCTTACCGGTGTTACCATACCAAGCTACATTGCCCGGGCAGATGTAACCCTGGGAGCATTTGTGTGGGCATTGGGTAGTATTGTTTTGCTGGCAGTTTACATTGCGGAAAAACTGCCCTTGGCAAAAGCCTGCATCCCGCTGCTGCTGGTTTTGCAGTTATTTTCCATCCAGGTGTATTCCTTTATGGGCAGTATCAACCCAGTGGCCAATGTGCATCAGGCGCAAAAAATCAATGAGGATATCTTACAGCAGTTTGAGCAGGGAATTGAACGGGGTGATGAGATGCTGCAATTGCATATTCCTGCCCTGGATCCATCCTGGCCGTTGCCCCCTGCCTACATTGGGGATCGCATGGCTGAAACACTGTACAGGCACCGTGTAATTCCTTATAAAATTCAGGTTATCGCTGTGCAGGATGCCGCCATGAATGAGCGGTATGGAATTGGCCGCAAAGGCTAATGGTGCCTGCATAACGGCAGAGGGAAGAGTAACCTCCCCCCAGCCAGGCCTTGGGCCATGGCTGGGGGGAGGCTCATTTTTGATGCGCCAGATACTGAGCAAGGTGTTATGCAAGCGTTTTAAAAGGGATAACCTTGTTACAGGTGAAAGTTTTGAAAAAATTTTTCAACTATTTGCAAAAAACAGCAATCCATTGCAAAGAAAGCCGGTAAAATAATTCCTGCATATTCCGACTGTGGGACGATAAATTTGGAAAAACAAAATCCTTTGGTTGAAAAATTGGCAGCAAGGACGCTATCAGAGCAGAAAAAGCGCAACGGTTGTGCAATATGCTGGGTTTACGGGGAGTAGATTCGTAGAAGTTCATAATTGAAAAATTTTTTCACTGGTGATACCATAGAAGCATATTAAGCAAACAATTTAACAGCAGCTTGTAAGCGCCGTTTTGCAAAAAGTGGCCCGCTAGATTGGGCTTGAACCATTTGCAGTGCGGTGCCGGAGTGCGGTTTAACAGGGCTTGCAGAGATGCAAGAGACCCATTAAATACTTGTTACACAACCAACCTTAAAACCAGATTTTTAAAAGGAGAGGAAAAGGATGAAAGACATTTCCAAATACCAGGGCATTATTCCTGCTTTCTACGCTTGCTATGATGCACAAGGCAATGTGAGCATGGAGCGCACCAAGGAGCTTACCCGTTACTTTATTAAAAAGGGCGTCAAGGGTGTTTATGTGTGCGGATCTTCCGGTGAGTGCATCTACCAGAGCAAGGAGGAGCGCAAGCAGACCCTGGAGGCTGTTATGAGCGAAGCAAAAGGCAAGCTTACAGTAATTGCCCATGTGGCCTGCAATAACACGGCCGACAGCATGGAGCTGGCTGCCCATGCCGAAAGCCTAGGCGTGGATGCGATTGCTGCCATCCCTCCCATCTATTTTAAACTGCCGGAGCATGCCATTGCACAGTACTGGAACGATATTTCTTCCGCTGCACCCAACACGGATTTTGTTATTTACAACATTCCTCAGCTGGCTGGTGTGGCTCTCACCATGCCCTTGTTCCGGGAAATGCGCAAAAACCCCCGTGTGGTTGCTGTTAAAAACAGCAGCATGCCGGTACAGGACATTCAGATGTTCAAGATGGAAGGCGGTCCCGAGTTTGTGGTATTCAATGGACCCGACGAGCAGTTTATTTCCGGCCGTGCCATTGGTGCGGATGGCGGCATTGGCGGCACCTACGCCGTTATGCCGGAACTGCTGCTGAAGGCTGACGAGCTGCTGAAGGCTGGCCAGCTGGAAAAGGCATGTGAGGTGCAGTACGCCATTGATGCCATTATTTACGCCATGTGTGCCTGCAAGGGCAACCTGTACGCCGTAATGAAGGAGATTCTGCGCATTCGTGAGGGCCTGGACATTGGCGGCGTTCGCAAACCGCTGCCCAACCTGTTCCCTGAGGATATGGAGCAGGTGAGCAAGTGTGCCAAGATGATTGACGAGGCCATTGCAAAATTTTGCTGATTGAATAACCTGCCAGACGCTTCGCTCCCTGGGTGAGAGCGTCTGGCTTTTTTGAGACTGCATTGTAAATAAGGGAGATGAATCAACAATGGATAAGCACGCAGAACAATTGAAGGAATATCAAACATGGGTGCGTGAGGAGCTGGAGCGCTGCGTTAACTTCTGGCTCAAAAATGGCATGGATAAGGAGCACGGCGGGGTGTATACCTGCCTGGACCGTACCGGTAAGCTGTTTAGTACCGATAAAAGCGTTTGGTTTCAGGGGCGCTGCGCCTGGACCTTCTCTTACCTGTGCCATGTGTACGGCAAAAAACAGGAGTGGCTGGATGCAGCCAAGAGCTGCCTGGACTTTATGGAGAAGTATTGCATCAACCGCCAGGCTGGCGACCGTATGTACTTTACCGTAACTGCCGACGGCAAGCCCCTGCGTCAGCGCCGCTACTGCTTCTCCGAAGGGTTTTATGCCATTGCCAATGCCGAATATTACGGCGTAACCGGCGAGGAAGAGTGCATTCAGCGTGCCCGCCGTGCTTATGAGCTGATTTATCAGCTGAACAACGGCCTGATAAAAGACCCCACCGGTATGGGCCCCAAAACCATACCCGAAACCCGTACCGGCCGTGCCCTGGCTGACCCCATGATTTACCTGAACATTACCGCCGTAATGCGCCGCTGTGACCCGGAAAATACCCAGCTGTACGATGCACGGGCCAAGGAATGCTGCGACGCTATCTTCCGTTATCATTTCAAACCCGAAATGAAGTGCACACTGGAAACCGTTGGCCCCAATGGGGAACTACAGATGGATTACACCGCAGGCCGTGTGGTAAACCCCGGCCATGACATTGAATGCAGCTGGTTTGTAATGGAACAGGCGAACCACACCCAGGACGAAGCACTCCGCAAGCAGGCACAGCTTCTGTTTGACTACGCCTACGAAGGCGGTTGGGATAAGGAATACGGCGGCTTGCTGTATTTCATCGACTGCAAGGGTTTGCCCCCGGAGGCTTACGAGCATGACATGAAGCTGTGGTGGCCCCACAACGAGCTGCTGATTGCCAGCATGATGATTTACCGGGATACCCAGGATGAAAAGTACCTGAAAATTTTTGACGAAACTTTGACCTACTGCAAAAAGGTATTCAGCGACCCTGAATATGGCGATTGGTACGGCTATCTGCGCCGGGATGGCAAGCCCACCGAGCCTGCCTGCAAGGGTTCCACCTTTAAAGGGCCTTTCCATCTGCCCCGCTGCCTAATTATGCTGGATCAGCTCATTGGTGAAATTCTGGCCCGCTAATACAAGCAATCTCTGGTAACTAAAAACCCCTGACCGCCCCCCTCTAAAGGGGATGGTCAGGGGTTTTGTTGTGGTTGGATGCAGTCTGTGTTGGGGTTTCGGTTTGCCTGTAAAGCTAAAATAGGGCAGGGGATGCCGGGTGTTCCGCCAGAGGTTTATTCAACCGGTTCAGGGCTGCTTGCACCCAGGGTGTTGGGGTCTGTGGCGGGCGCCTGAAAAGGCTGTTGTGTTTGCAGGGTGTGCACCGGGGGCAGCACCACAGGAAAGATAGGTGCCTCGTTGGAAAAAGGCTCCTTGCGAACTTTGGAGCGGGCAGCGTTCTTACTGGGGCGATGCAAGGCACGAGAATTGCGAGGGTCCTTCGCAGGATACAGGTCGTTGAATCGGTCGTAGCACATACAGGAATGCTCCTTTCAAGCAATAAATTTTTCTCCCCGCAGGGGTGAGCAAAAAAAACAGCGATGCAAATTTTTGTGGATTCAAAAGCTTTTATCGGTTGCTTTCGCAAGGCAAAATAAGGCGGTTATGCCCCTCTGAAATCTGCAAAAATCGGGGAGATAGTTATAGATTGCCCAATAATAGATTAAATACTATAAAAAGTTTTATAAAAACAGTAAAACCATAAAATATCTGTTGACTTTCTATAAAAGGTGCGCTATAATAACTATCGTCGCTGGTGCAAAACACCAGAAAGACATCCGGGTGTAGCGCAGTTTGGTAGCGCGCTTGAATGGGGTTCAAGAGGCCGTGAGTTCGACTCTCGCCACTCGGACCAAAAGCCATCGGTCTTTGACCGGTGGCTTTTTTGTTGTTACACAAGGCTTTGCCGTAATTTTTGCAAATGATTCGCAAAGCTATTTTAGCGTGTTGTTTATTGTTCATCCCATAAGCTAATGTAGCGATATTCTACTGCGTTTTGCTATGGTTTTATACGTTTTCCAAGCGGTTCGCTACATGGTTCGCTACAGGAAAATCAAAAACAGAATAAACTCACCACTTCCCTAGCGTAAAATTTTCACCTCTAAAACTATGCAAAACGTCAGGCCACATTTACAAATTTACATTTTTACATTTTTACATTTTCATTAAAAACAATATTTCAATAATGAAATCGATTCCTTTTCACTAACATCAACAACATAAAGTTTTTTCAGCTAGCAATAAGGTTAGCCGTTCATCTTTACTACAAAGATGGATGGCTTTTTTCGTTGCAAAGTAGTACCTGATTTTCTGCGTATAAATATAATACACACGCTTTCAAATATACAGAGAGAGTAACTAAGGGAGATTGATACCTAACAATAACGGAAGATAGCTTCTTGCCAAATACAGTTTATTGCGATATGATTTTACTAAAGCATTACTATGGTAAAAATGAACACAAGAACCAGATGATATACAATATGGTAGTTGTTCTACAGTTTATATTTGGAGGAAGCATAAATGAATCGAAAGATACTTGCACTTGGTATTGTGATTACACTCATTGCTGGTTTTGTGGCCTGCAAAGCATTAACCAAAACAACAGAAAACACCCCCACATCAGAACCGACCGTACAAACCGAAAGCACGCAAACCGACAACATACAAACCGAAGCAGAAGACACCACCCAACAAGAAGAAACCCACTATGATTTTGATGCATATACGAATCAATATAAATCGGACATGGGCGTAACCGATGAGGAGCTATTAGGAAATGAAAGTTTAAGGGATGCATTATATGAGTGGTTGCTGGATGGCAATATAAGTTATGAGCAAGCGCAGCAAGACAAGGAAGCAGGTTGTGACAACGTCTTGTTAGATGATTACCTCGCATGGTTATCTGGTAACAACAATAACGAAACCACCAACGAAACAGACAACAGCACCAACCAAAGCACCGATACCACCACAGGAGCGAACAACACAACAAGCAGCGGTGGAGTAAGCAGTGCTGTAAATTCAGACAAGTATCTAACAGAAGACGGTAGAGTTAATTTAGATGCATTAGAAGCAGATGGGCTGTTTGATGCTTCTGGGGGCATGGGTGACGGCATTAGCTGGACAACAGAGGAAGACAACAGAGCAGCGGAAGAAGCAGCGCAGGGCATAAATGAACGTTTTCAAGACACTGAAGCTTTTGAGGCAGTAATAAATGAACTCCGAGACAGGGGCGTAAATGTGCAATAAGCAAAGGAGGTTTAACACATGACAGAGACTTCTATGAACGTGTAGAGCTCGAGGAAGTAGCAAATATTAAAGTGCATAGCAGCGTTCATACTATAGATAACATTAGCAATATGCCTTTAGATGACAGACAACTTTACAGTTTACGGGCTAGATATAAACGACGCAAGCTCTGGTACAGCCACGGAAGACATTGACATTGGTAGTGGTTCTGGAGTAACTGGCGGTGGCGACTAGCTTGCTGGGGGATATGGCGCCTGGTGTGGTGGCTACAGATGCTACCTAGAAAATTAGAGCGGACAAGTAGTTTAGTAGGTAGTAGACATGTATTTTGCTGACGTACCTGCAAACTCGTATGAAATGAAATCGACATCCATAGGTAGCAAGACACGGACTATAAGTGTGCCATACTCTGAGATATAGGGAGATTTACATGGGTTACAGCCTCCATTCATGGGATATGAGCCGTGGGGCGAAGAGCTTGATAAGTGGTTTGAAAACCGCACCAGCTATGATACAAGCGTTATAAATGCTATAGCATTTATATAGTATGTTTTTGGGTACGCTGGGGATGATGTACAAACATTGATGGATAAGTATAGTTCAGGCGACTATCGAATTGTAGTTGAAGCGATTTATTATTTTAGGCCAATTACATGGAAGCAAACAACCATGGTGAGGAACAACTCCACATTTTGGATTTATGGTACGATACGCAATATAGCTCAATACTTAAACATGCCAGCTATAGCTCAGTTAGTGAGTGAAACTCCATATTATGGTGGTGGAAAGTGGATAGGTATATTCACAAATGGAGATTTTGCAACAGCATTAAAGCTAGTAGAGACAGACGAATATAGTGGTTTTGGACCTCCAACAGCGAAGCAAGGCAATAGTTCTGGTGAGGGGGGTTGGCTACTATATTCAGATATTACAGCACCCAAACAAGGTTGGGGTATGCATGTAGTTTATCGTGACAAGGTAGAGGAGCAATGGGCAACGTATGATGCTAGTGCTTATGGTGGTAGTATTGGGGAAAGCCCTGGTAGTGCGCCAGAAATGCCATCAATACCGACAACAACTACCTCGTGGAGAAAAGTAAGCATTGTAAAGTTTTATGAGGAAGCAGTAAAGCAATCGAATGGCATGACGGTATATCGAACAGTATCGGGCCCCTATAAGCGAGACCAGATATGTAGAACGATAGAGGTACAAAATGAGCCAGGCTGGACATTAAAAGGCTATGCAATTTAGAAAGGATACCATGGTTGGAAGACATGGGAACAAACCAAAGGCAATCGGTTATGGATGGGATACTCACCAGCAACAGTCGAGGTAGACACAGACCGTAATAACTAATTAAAAGCACGTTTATTCTATAGGAATAGCGTGCTTTTTGTTTTGTTTAAGAAAAAATTTAAGGAGCGTCGAAAATTTAGTGAGCTAAAGTGGGGTGAAAAATTGTACGGAAAAGTCAGATAATAAAGTCAGACAGTTAGTGATTTTAAGAGTAAAAAACGATTAGAAGTGGAAAAATGGGTTGTTTAGGGGTAAAAATGAGGGGTTTGTGGGCTAAAAAATGGATAGAAAACAAAATGAGGATATACAAAAGTGGTTTGAAAGATAAATTTTAGGCGTTAAATAATTTTTGAGCCATAAAAATGAAATCAATGATTTCTGAAACTAGATAGAAAGCCATACTTATACCGTTTACCAGGAGCTGGTCCAGCAGAGCCTGCCTGAAAAAGACGCAGAACACTAAACGGCAAGACCTGTATAACCTGACGCACCTTTGCCAAAACCACAAAGCCTGGAACAGGCCACAGAAGGCGCTTTGGCTTTGGAACATCTAGGAAATGAAGAATCCGTGTGAGTTCATCATGGTATGGAGCTATTTGCCTGCGGTATAACAGCCTAACTTCATTAGGGAGGTGCTCCATGGAATTGAAAAAGAGGCGGCGCAGAGCCGTGGTAGACCGCACAGTCTGCGTGGCCTGCGGCTGCTGCGTAAAGGTTTGCCCGGTGCAGGCTATTGAAATTGAAAAAGGCATTGCAGCACAGGTTAATGGTGCCAAGTGCGTGGGCTGCGGCCGATGTGCCAGAGAATGCCCTGCCAGCGTGATTGAAATTTTGGAGGTAGAGGGATGAAAAAGCAGTGGTACGACTATTTATGGATTGTATCCACTCTTTACCTGATTCTGGGGTTTTTCAATATCCTGTTTGCATGGCTGGGCTTGTTGTGCTTTTTTATCCCGTTGCTTATTGCAGTATTTGGCGGCAATAAGGGCTACTGCAACCGCTATTGTGGGCGGGGGCAGCTGTTCGGCTTGCTGGGTGGGCGGTTTGGCCTGTCCCGCAAAAAGGATATCCCCGGCTGGATGAAAAGCAAATTCTTCCGGTATGGATTTCTGGCGTTTTTCTTTGCCATGTTCTTTTTAATGCTTTGGAATACTTATCT